>JANWJQ010000152.1 GCA_025451875.1 Rhizomicrobium sp. | reverse complement strand
TTCACGCCGCGCAGCAGCCCGCGCTGCCTCCCGGGCCTCGGGAGGTATGCCGGCCACGTTCCACGGGAGATCAGGCTGCATGTGTTGATTCGCCATCCGCCGCACCACCAACAAAAGTATCGGTGCCAACATATTGTGTAAAGAAAACTGGTCCCGCCGAGGGACGGTATGTCCCTCAATGAGCCAATCTGCTCACAACTACGTTGGACCGGCAGCGTTAATTCGGGGTTAGCGGTGTTCTTCGATGCCCGCGCGGATCAGTTCCGGACCCAGCCGGCCGGTCGCCCAGACCCAGGCCATCCGGAAGTCCGAGAACAACGACCACAGGGGATAGGTGAAGGTGGCCGGGCGATTCTTCTCGATGAAAAAGTGGCCGAACCACGCGAAGCCATAGCCGCCGACCAGCGCGGCAAGGCCGAACAGGCCTTTGCCCGTGACGGCCAGGGCGACGAGCGAGGCGAGGGCGACGGCGGTGCCCGCATAGTGGATGGCACGCGTCTGCGGCTTGGAATGCTCCCGCAGGTAATACGGCCAGAAGTCAGAATAGCTTTCGATCGGCTGGTTGGTCTGCATCGCACACCTACCTCTTGGATTTGTGATGCCTCGGCTTGGCGGGCCTCACCACTGTAGCATCCGGCGGCGGTGGCGGCGCGGGCGAAGCCGCGCTCGCGGATTTCGGATCGTCATATTGCTGCACGGGGCGCTGCGACATCTGCTGACTGGGCGGCGGCAGGCCCATGTCGGTGGCGAAA
The DNA here is from genome assembly GCA_025451875.1 of Rhizomicrobium sp. Taxonomy (GTDB): domain Bacteria; phylum Pseudomonadota; class Alphaproteobacteria; order Micropepsales; family Micropepsaceae; genus Rhizomicrobium. The sequence goes on along the minus strand of JANWJQ010000152.1, from coordinate 5,217 downwards.
AGCTGCGTCACATAAACCGTGTCTCCGTTCACCGCTGCGCCGACGCCGGTGCGGTTATAGGACGGATAGGCGAGGTTCTGCTTGTGCGCTTCGCTTGCCAGCCAGCCATCCACGAATTCATGCGCGAACTTTTCGGGGTCAACGCCGATTTGCGGCGTGTAATGCTCGGCGGCGATGTTTTCGCCGAGCAGGCCCTGAAAATTCGCATCCTTGTCCATGACGATGCTGGCCGTGGTCGATCCGTCGGGCCCGGCATGGGCGAGGTAATTCTTCGTCGCCATATCCAGGCTCTTCTGCCGCGCGACACCCACCAATTCGGAATCAAGCGCCAGCGGTTTCGCCGCAGGATCAATCTTCAGGCGCTGTATCTCCACCAGATCGGTGATGCGGCTTTCCAGCGCCGCCATCTGCGTATGCGGATCGGGCGGCGGCGGAAGCGGCTTGCCCGCGCCGCCAAAATCCGCGCAGCCCGCAAGCAGGAGCAGCGACAGTGCTGGAACGAGGAAGCGCCGCATCCGGTTACTGCAGGATCTCGAATAGGCCGGCCGCGCCCATGCCGCCGCCGATGCACATCGTGACGACGCCATACTTCGCCTTGCGGCGGCGGCCTTCGATGAGCAGATGGCCTGTCATGCGCGCGCCGGACATGCCGTAAGGATGGCCGATGGAAATAGCGCCGCCGTCCACATTGAGCTTGTCATACGGAATGCCGAGCTTGTCGGCGCAATAGATCGTCTGGCTGGCAAAGGCTTCGTTCAGTTCCCACAGATCGATGTCCTGAACCTTCAAGCCGTGGCGTTCCAGCAAACGCGGCACCGCGAACACGGGGCCGATGCCCATTTCGTCCGGCTCACAACCGCAGACCGCGAAGCCGCGGAAGATGCCCATCGGCTTGATGCCGCGCTTGGCGGCAACCGCGCTGTCCATCACCACGCAGGCCGACGCTCCGTCGGAGAACTGCGAGGCGTTGCCGGCGGTGATGTACTTGCCGACCTTCACTTCCTGTCCGCCCTGAAAAACGGGCTTCAAGGATTGCAGGCCTTCGAGCGTGGTGTCGGGGCGATTGCACTCGTCCTTGTCGACGACGGCATCGACGATGGTTTCCGTGCCGGTCGCCTTATCGACCTTCTTCATCTTGGTCTGCATCGGCACGATTTCGTCTGCGAATTTCTGTGCCTGCTGGGCGGCGGCGGTGCGGCGCTGGCTTTCGAGCGCATATTCGTCCTGGCGCTCGCGCGAAACCTTGTAGCGCTCGGCGACGATCTCCGCGGTCTCGAGCATCGACATCCACAACGCCGGTTTCACCTTCATCAGGTGCTCTTCGGTGATGTTCCTGGTGTTCATGCCGCCCATCTGCACCAGCGAGATGGATTCGACGCCGGAGCCGATCGCAACCGGCGTGCCTTCGGTGATGATCTGTTGCGCCGCCATTGCGATGGCCTGAAGGCCTGAAGAGCAGAAGCGGTTGATCGTCGTGCCGCCGGTCGACACCGGGCATCCCGCCCAGATCGCCGCATTGCGCGCCACGTTCATGCCGGTCGCGCCTTCCGGCTGCGCGCAGCCCATATAGACGTCTTCGATTTCCTTTGGGTCGAGGCCGGACTTGGCGATGGCATGCTTGACGGCATGTCCGCCCATCGCCGCGCCATGGGTCATGTTGAACCCGCCGCGCATGGATTTGGCGAGACCTGTACGCGCAGTGGAAACGATGACGGCTTCTCTCATGGGATGTCCTTCCGGAATTTGACCGGCGCGGACGGTAGCCTGACAGACGCGCAGGCGCAAAATCCGGTTATTCGAGGACGCCATCCCCCGCGTGGCGATCGGGATCGCGCTTCCAATAGACATAGGAGGTGATGACGCCCGCCAGCGCCGTGCCGAGCGTTCCCACGATCATAACAAAGATCGCCACGTCCAATGGACCCGAAATCAACGCCGTGAGCACGGTGGCTCCCGTCAACACCAGGAGCCAGCCGGAGATTCGATTGCTTTTCTCCCAGGAGAGGTCGCTGCTCAGGGACCACGGCGTGCGCACGCCGACAAAGAAATTCGCACGGGACTTGCCCAGAAAGTTTCCCAGCACGATCAGCAGAACCGAAACCGCGGCAAGCGTTTCGCTGCCGGCATCCAGCATCTTTCCAATGGCCGACATGACGACGATGACATGGACGGCGGTGAGGATGCCCACCGCGCCAATCCAGCCTGCCGCATAGGGGTAGCGGCTTGCGGCGAGATTGACGCGGCGGGGTTCGACGCGGGGCCACAACGCGAAAAGTGCTGTGAGCACCAGCGCGAGCACGGGCGCAAAGCCAAGCGCCAAGACCTTGGGCGCAAATCCGTTGGCATGGCTGTGCAAATCCCAGTGAATGGCGACCTGCGCATTCGGCGGAATCGCGCTCCATGACCATGCGCTGAGGACGATCATCAATATGATCAGGGTCGTGCTTGCGATCAGGGGCGTGCGCGTGCTCATGGCTTGCGTCCTTTCGGTTCGCGGGCGGTGCCCGCAATATCCATGAGCGCGGACATGGTTTCCTCCAGCACGCTCATGTTGAGGCGGTAAAGGATCGTCGTGCCCTTCCGTTCCGCGGTGACGAGGCCTGCGGATTTCAGCACAGCGAAATGACCGGAGAGGGTCGGCTTGGCGAGATCGAATTTCTCCGCGATGTCGCCCGCGCTCATCGGCTGGCGCCGCAGCAGCTTGAGAATTTTCCGGCGCACCGGATTCGCCAAAGCATCGAACGTATCGCTCATATTTCGGTATTTAGCAAAATACCGAAATTATGGCAAGCGCCTTTCGCCTCAGAGGGGTGGCATCGCGATTCAGATGTGCGCGCCAATATCGGCCCATTCGGGCGCGGCGCGGGCGCGGCTGCGATGGGTGATCATCTCGTCATGCAGATGGCGCACTGTGGTGCTGCCGGTCTTCACGAAGAGGAACGGAAAAAAGCCGTGCAGCAGGCAGGCGCTGCCGGCGGTGATCATGCGCGCGCCGAACGCGCAAGCGGTGGCAAGGTGCTCGGCATAGGTTTCACCGACCGAATGTGGATGCGTGGTGAACAGGTCTTTGAAAGACATCGGATGCCGCTCCATGACGGACCGCGAGTATCGCTCAAAACCGTGGCGGTTTCACGCCTCTTGGGCAGCCCGCAGGCGCGACGGATAGCGCACCGTGAACCCGATCGCCAGCGCCAGCGTCGCCAGTCCGATCGCCACGTCGAGCGAAAACGACAGGTGATGCGCGAAGGTGGTCAGACCGTCCGCCACCGCCATCACGAGGAACGCGGCGGCCCAGACGACGCTCAGGATGTAGCTTGCGCGCACAAATTGCGGCGTGTCCCAGAACGGTTCTGGCATTTCATCGCGCACATATTGTTCGGTGAACGGAATTTTTCGCGCCATGGAGATCAGCGCGAGCATCAGCAGAACGATGTCGGCGATCATGCGCACCGCCTGGACGGGCAGGCTGGGCTGGATGAAGCCGGTGTAGATGGCCAGCATGGCGAACAGCATCAGGCAGGTGATGTCGAGCATGCGGATCATCTTGGCATGCAGGAAATCGCGAATGCCGATGGCGAAGGCGGCGGCGAATGCAAGCCACAAGGCAAGGCTCACCGAAACTCCGGTGAGCAGCGCGAATATGATGAAGGGTACGAAGCCGAGCAGAATGCCCATCACGCCGATCCGGAGCGTTGAAAAAGACGGGGCGCCCTGAAAGGACGCCCCGTTTGTCGATATCAGTGCGCGCCTTTGGCTTTCACCTGCGCATAAAGATCCCACAGATGGGCCGCGCGCATACGCACTTCGTTGCCGGAGACCTTCGCGAACGTGGCGCGGCCTTCGTCGATTTTGCCCTGGGCCACGAGAGAGGCGCCCAGCAGCATGTTCGCCTCGCCGGAATCCTTCACGCCGCCCTTGGCGAGAGCCTGGCGGGCCATCGCTTCGGCATCGGCGTATCGGCCATAGCCCCAATAGTCTTCGCCGACGCGCAGAGAGTCTTCACCGGACTTGGACCGCGAGGCCGCAGCCGCAGCCTGGGACAGCACGCCTGCATCCTGCGCCGCCATAGACTTCTCGTGGGAGTAGTCCTTGCCCGCCTGTCCAGCCGTCAGCGTTCCGGCGCTGATGCCCTGTTCGTATGCCGCTGCGGCCTCCTTATCGAGCTTCTGCTGCGAGGCGAGCTCGGCCGTGATGATGTAGTCATCCGCCTTCTGCATGGCGCCGACCTGCATACGCAGGCGATAGAGATAAAGCGCGTCGATGGAGTTGGCCTTGTGGCTCAAGGCGTCGTCGATGAGGCGGCCCCAATCATCCTTGTTGTTGGTGCTGAGGACGATCGCTTCCACGCTCCTGCGCGCGGCGTCGGGATCGCTCTTGCCCTGGATGTTACCAAGGATGATCTGTGCGTTCGGTTCCGGCGATTTTCCAGCAGCCTTGGAGAGATCAAGGGACTTCTGCGCGTATTTCTGCGCGTTCGTGTTGTCCTTGACGTTGTAGTAGGCGACCGCGGCGGCGGCGGCCATCGCATCGTCAAGCGCGTTCATCTGATCGAGCGCCGGAACGTATTTCACGGCAACGTCGTACTGCTTGGCCTGAACGCTGAGCAGAAGGGCGTTGTGATACATGTCTTTCTTGTCTTCGTCGGGCATCGCCGGAGAGTCGGCGGCGGCGAGCGCCGCAGTTGTTGCGGTCGCGAAGTCCTGTGCGTTGATCGCCGCGATCGTCAGGAATTTGTTGATTGTATAGGTCTCGTAGGCGTTCTGGTTTGGAATCGCCTGCGCCTGCTTGATGGCGGCGATCGCGCCGGCCCAGTCCTTCGCCGCCATCGCTTTCTGCGCGACGGTCAGCGGCGCGCCGACCTCCTTGCCGACTTTGCCGGGAGCCGTATGGGATGCGGAAGGCGCGGGCGCTGCGCTCGACGCTGAAGGAGAGGCTGCCGGTGCGCCGTAGCTCATTTGCGCGTTCGCACCGACCGATGCGGCAGAAGTCATCAGCGCGGCGATGAACGCGGCGCGGAGCAAATTCTTTTTCATGATATCGCTATTCCTCGTGCTTATGGGCGCGGACGGTCATCCGCCGCCTGTCCCCCTCGATGATCGGTGCCAGTCTAGTGTGGCGATTTCGTGTTTCCAATGCGGGGAATCCGCGCCAAAATCGCCGCACCGCACCCTGATCACGCAATGTTGCGCTGCAACGGGAAACTGCATATCACCGAAC
>JANWJQ010000151.1 GCA_025451875.1 Rhizomicrobium sp. | reverse complement strand
GGCCAGCGGCTGCGAAAGCTTGGAGCCGTCGCGATAGAGCGCGTTGGCTTTCAGCGCCAGCTTCCAGGAGAGCAGGTAGCTTTCGCCGCATTCCTTCACCGACGCCGCGTTCGGCATGTTGATCGTCTTGGAGATCGCGCCCGAGATGAAGGGCTGCACCGCCGCCATCATGCGGATGTGGCTTTCGACCGAGAGCGAACGCGTGCCGATGCGGCCGCACGGGTTGGCGCAATCGAAGACGGGCAGGTGCTCGGCCTTCAGATGCGGCGCGCCTTCGAGGGTCATCGCACCGCAGACATAGAGGTTCGCGGCGTCGATTTCGGCGCGCGCGAAGCCCAGAGTCTTGAGCATGTCGAAATCCGGCGCGTCGAGCGCGGCGGCGTCGATCTTCAGGACGTTGGTGCAGAACTCTTCGCCCAGCGTCCACTTGTTGAAGACGAAGCGGATGTCGAAGGCCTGTTCCAGCGCGGCTTCCACCTTGCCGATTTCTTCGTCACCGAAGCCTTTGGCTTTCAGCGCGCCGTGGCTCAGCGCGTTGGCGCCTTCCAGCGTGCCGTGGCCGACGGCGTAGGCGACGATGTCGTCGATCTGCGACTGGCTGTAGCCGAGTGTCGCGAGCGCTTCCGGTACGCAGCGGTTGATGATCTTGAAATAGCCACCACCCGCGAGCGTCTTGAACTTCACGAGCGCGAAGTCCGGTTCGACGCCCGTGGTGTCGCAATCCATGACGAGGCCGATCGTGCCGGTCGGCGCGATGACGGTGGCCTGCGCGTTGCGGAAACCGAAATCCTTGCCCATCGACAACGCATCGTCCCAGGCGCGCTTCGCGGCGTCGGAAAGATCCTTCTGCACAATGGCGTCGTGATCGAGCGGCACCGGCGTGATCGCCAGCTTTTCGTAACCGCCCGCTTCGCCATGCGCGGCGCGGCGGTGATTGCGGATGACGCGCAGCATGTGGTCCTTGTTCGCTGTGTATTCCGGGAACGGACCAAGCTCGCCCGCCATTTCGGCGGAGGTCGCGTAGGAAACGCCGGTCATGATCGCGCTGATCGCACCGGCAATCGCGCGGCCTTCGCGCGAGTCATAAGAGATACCGGCCGACATCAGCAGGCCGCCGATATTCGCGAAGCCGAGACCGAGGGTGCGGTAGTCATATGAGAGCTGCGCGATTTCCTTGGACGGGAATTGCGCCATCAGCACCGAGACTTCGAGAACGATGGTCCACAGACGCACGGCATGTTCGAACGCCGGAACGTCGAAGGTCTTCTTGAAGCCGGCGGCTTCGCCGGTCGCCGACGCATTGACGCCATCGCCCTTGCGGAACTGCATGAGGTTCAGCGACGCCAGATTGCAGGCGGTGTCGTCGAGGAACATGTATTCCGAGCACGGGTTGGAGCCGCGGATGTCGCCGCCCGCCGGGCAGGTGTGCCAGTCATTGACCGTGGTGTGGAACTGGATGCCCGGATCGGCGCAGGCCCATGCGGCGTAGGAGATCTTCTCCCACAACTCGCGCGCCTTCACCGTCTTGGCGATCTTTCCGCCGCGGCGCGCGGTCAGATTCCATTCGCCGTCCGCGAGGACCGCATTGAGGAATTCGTCGGTGACGCGCACCGAGTTGTTGGAGTTCTGGCCCGACACGGAGAGATAGGCTTCCGAATCCCAATCGGTGTCGTAGGTCTTGAAGTCGATATCCTTGTAGCCCTGCTTGGCGAAGGAGATGACGCGCTCGATGTAATTGTCCGGGATCATGGACTTGCGCGCGGCCTTCACTTCGCGGCGAAGGGCAGGGTTCGTCTTCGGGTTGAAGCAATCGTCGCCCGCGCCGTCGCAATTCACGCAGGCCTTGAGCACGGCCTTCAGGTGTTTCTCGGCGAGCTTGGAGCCAGCGACCATCGCGGCGACCTTCTGCTCTTCGATCACCTTCCACTCGATGAACTGCTCGATATCGGGGTGATCGACATCGACGATGACCATCTTCGCGGCGCGGCGCGTGGTGCCGCCCGACTTGATGGCGCCCGCCGCGCGGTCGCCGATCTTCAGGAAGCTCATCAGGCCGGAGGACTTGCCGCCGCCCGAAAGCTTCTCGTTCTCGCCGCGCAGGTTGGAGAAGTTGGTGCCGGTGCCCGAACCGTATTTGAAGAGACGCGCCTCGCGCGTCCACAAATCCATGATGCCGCCTTCGTTCACCAGATCGTCGGAGACGGACTGGATGAAGCAGGCATGTGGCTGCGGATGCTCGTAAGCGGAGAGGGACTTGGTCAGGCGGCCGGTCTGATAGTCGACGTAATAGTGACCCTGGCTCGGGCCATCGATGCCATAGGCCCAGTGGAGGCCGGTGTTGAACCATTGCGGGCTGTTCGGCGCGGCCTTCTGCGTCGCCAGCATGAAGCACATCTCGTCGAAGAAGGCGCGGGCGTCGGCTTCGCCATCGAAATAGCCGCCCTTCCAGCCCCAATAGGTCCAGGTTCCGGCGAGGCGATCAAAAACCTGCTTGGCGGAGCTTTCGCCGACGCGCTCATCGCCATCCGGCTCCTTGCGCCACAGCCATTCCGGTACGTCCTTCTCGGCGACGGGCTTCAACCTGGCGGGAATGCCAGCCTTGCGGAAATACTTCTGCGCGAGCACATCGCACGCGACCTGCGACCAGTCTTCGGGGACTTCCATGTCGCCCTGGCTGAACACCACCGACCCATCCGGGTTCTTGATCTCGCTGGAGGTTTTGCGGAACGCGATGCCCTCGTAAGCGGAGCGGCCTTCGGTGGTGAACTGGCGATGGATACGCATGGAAATCTTCCCCGGCGGTCTTGGTTGTTGGCCCCCGTCCCTTGATCCGGCTCAACATTTTGGAGACGACTGTTCCTTCGCCGGGGGCGCTTTCGCGCAATGGCTGCCCCGGACGTCCGGTAGTGGTTCGTCCTAGATGTTGTGCCGCGATCAGCGACAGGCCCCAACTATGCCACTCTGGCAGACACCCGCAAGGCGGAAAGTGGTTAACCGGGTCTTAACCACCAAATCTTGTGCTGTGCACAACTGCTATTTTGGGCGGTAAACATCATGTCAAGCGGTTAACACGGGACCCAACTCAAAATTTTTTTCAGACCCGCAAGAGCGATCCCCAATCCATCCACATCCCTTTCGTGGCCTGTCACGGGTCTGACGCGAAATTCACCCGCATTCTTGAGTCGAATGGCCGCGACTTCGCCACCGTGGCGCTATGGCGAGCGGTTACTTATATTGCGCGCGCACGCGAATCTGGTGGCCGGACCGATGTCCTTGTTGAAGATGATCTTTATCTGGTGGCGCAGCGCCACGCTCGGCACGATGATGACGACCTGGTTCTCCGGCCAGCCTGTCGGAAGCGACCAGTTCGGCAACCGCTACTACCAGACCAAGGACGGCAAGCGCCGCTGGGTGATCTACAACGGCACCGTGGAAGCGAGCCGCATCTCGCCTGACTGGCATGGCTGGCTGCATCACACCTTCAAGGAGCCGCCCACGGTCGCGCCCTTGCGCACGCAACCATGGGAGAAGACACACATTCCCAACCAGACCGGCACCGACAATGCGTTGCGCCCGCAAGGATCGCTCGCGCGCTCCGGCGAACGCCCGGCGGCGACCGGCGATTACGAAGCCTGGACACCCAAATAATGTCGAACAACAACACCGTTGAGACTTTGATCGGCGCCATCGTGATTGCGGTGGCCGCGGGCTTTCTGTTCTTTGCCTATACCAGCACCGGATCTGGCAGCGTCGCCGGTTATGACGTGACCGCACGCTTCTCCAGCGCCGACGGCATCGCCAACGGCACCGACGTGCGCCTGCACGGCATCAAAGTGGGAACGGTATCGGGCCTCTCGCTCGATCCGAAGACCTATTACGCGATCGCGCATATGTCGATCCGCAACGATGTGAAGATCCCGGACGATTCCGCGGTGAAGATCACCGCTAGCGGATTCCTCGGCAGCAATTACGTCGCGATCCAGCCGGGCGGCAGCAACACCATGGTGGCGCAGGGCGGTGAACTCACCAATACGCAAGGCGCCGTGGACGTGATGGGCCTGATCGGCCGCGCGGTGATGGGCGGCGGCAAATGAAGTTCGCGGGCGTTCTTTCCGCTTCTGTTGTTTTGTTCGCGTCTTCCGCCCTGGCGCAGACGGCGGAGACAAATACGCCGGCGACAGCGCCGCTCAAGCCGTCTGTCGGCACGGCCAAGCCTGCTGCTGCGGCAGCAAATGCCGCTGCCGCGGTCAAACCTGCACCGGCTCTTGTCATCCCGCAGCCCTACAATCCGATGGCCGGCGTGGAGAAAGCCGCGCTGGCGACCGCGATCCCAAGCAAGGATGGCGTCAAGCGCATGATCATCCTGCGCGGGCTCGACAAGATCACGGGCCGTCCGTCCAACATCCTGGCGCCCGTCGGCGTGCCGGTGAAATACGCGACGATGACGATCACCGCGCGCTATTGTTATTCCACGCCGATCACCGAACCGCCGGAGACGACCGCGTTCCTGCAGATCGAAGACCATCGTCCCGATCAGGATGCGCGCGAAGTGTTCTCCGGGTGGATGCTGGCCTCAAGCCCGTCGTTGAACGGCTTGCAGCATCCGCTCTACGACGTCTGGGTGATCAGCTGCGCCACCAACCAGCCGGGCCAGATGTTGCCGGTGATCGCATCGACCTCCGCCGTCAAGGCGACGTCGCCAGATGCGACCGCCAAGGAAGCACTGCCCGAACTGCCGGAAGGCGCGGGGCAGTAGAAATCCGCGTCGCGCTCCAGCGCGGCGGCCAGCAGCACCAGATAGGCATCGCGCGGAATCTCGATTGCGCCGAACTGCGCCAGATGGCTGGTGATGAATTGTGCATCGAGCAGCCGGAACCCGCCAGCCTTCAGGCGCGCCACCAGATGGGCGAGGGCGACTTTGCTGGCGTCCCGCTCTCTGGAGAACATGCTCTCGCCAAAAAACGCGGCGCCGATCTTCACACCATAAAGGCCGCCCACCAGTGCGCCATCACGCCAGCATTCCACCGAGTGCGCGTGACCGCTGTGGTGGAGCGCTGTGTAAAGAGAGAGGATTTCATCGTTGATCCAACTGTCTTTTCTGTCTGGCGCCGGAGCCGCGCAGAGCCGCATCACCTCGGTGAAGGCGGTGTCAACTTTGACGGTGAAGCGGTCGCTTTTTACGGTGCGGGCGAGGCGCTTGGGCAGATGGAATTTATCGAGCGGGAAAATGCCGCGCGCATCCGGGGACACCCAGAACAGCGAAGGATCGTCGCGCCGTTCCGCCATCGGGAAAATCCCGGCGCGATAGGCCTGCAACAGCAGTTCGGGCGTGAGAGGAGGGGCATGCATCGCATGATGATAGCGCCTCTCCCACGCCCGTTGTGGCTATTTCTGATTGACAGCCCAGATGCCGGGACCGGCCGCAGCGATGTAGAGGAAGACGAAACAGAACAGGATGGCCTCGCCGCCGCCGTTCAGGGCGGGATAGAGGCCGCCTTTCGGCACATGCACCATCCAATAGCCGATGGCCATTTCGCCCGAGGCGATGAAGGCCGCGATGCGGCTGAACAATCCCACCGTGATCAGGACGCCACCGACAAGCTCAATGATGCCCGCCGCCATGATGATCATGGCGAAGTTCGCGGGCACCGGCGGCATGGCGGCGGGAAACTGGAACAGCTTCATCATGCCGTGTTCCAGGAACAGCAAACCCGCGACGACGCGCAGTACGCTGAGAAGCATCGGTGAATATTTATCGAGAAATGACATGGCGGATCCCCCTCACGTTGTAGGGCGACAATAGCGCGAGTCGGCTAAACTCCGGCGGTCGCTGCAACGGGAATCCGCATCATGTCCGAACCCGGCATACCCAGACGACGGCCAAGGCATTGGCTCGAATATGTTTCCACCCGTTTGCCGTGGTCGTCTCGCTGATCTCGCTGTGGGTGGCGATCGCTACCGAGCGGGCGAACCGGCAAATGGTGGCGGCATCCTCCTGGCCGCTGCTCGAAGTCGACAGCAGCAATGTGGACGACCAGGGCCGTTCGGTTTTGCTGTTCGAGGTATCCAATGCCGGAGTTGGTCCCGCCAAGGTGCGCAGCTTCGAGGTATTCTACAAAGGCAAACCTTACCGGTCGGCCGTTTCGCTCATTCGCGCCTGTTGCGCGCCGGCGTTTGAACGGCCGACGCCGACAGGCGATGAAGGCGCGATCGGCGCACTCATCACCGGCGGTGAGGCCGGAAACGTGATCCGCGCCGGCCAAACCCATCCCTTCATCAAGTACAGTCTCGGGACGCAGAACGGTAAGCTGTGGCATGCGATCAACACGGCGCGCAACGAGAACATCACCTATCGCATTTGTTACTGCTCGGTATTCGACGAATGCTGGATAAACGCTCCGGCTGGCCGCGACCAGCTGGATCCCACGCCGGTGGACAAGTGCCCAGTTCCGCCGGTGCCCTACACGGAATAGACGCATGAGCGATCACGACAAAGGCTCCTTCATGCGCCGCCACTGGACGGACACGCTGTTCGCCGTCGCGGCCCTGTTCGTCTCCGCGATATCGCTTTGGGTTGGCATCCGGACCGAAGATGCCAACGAGAAACTCGTGGCATCCAGCACATGGCCATTCCTGCAGGTTCAGATCAGCAACGCGAACCCCGATGGCAAGCTCGATTTGCATTTTTCCGTGGTCAATACCGGCGTAGGCCCGGCGACCATCGAGAGCTTCGAACTTTTCTGGAAGGGCAAGCCCTATCGTTCCGGCAACGAACTGTTGGTGGCGTGTTGCGGGTTTAAGGTCGTCAGGGCGACCTCGCCGGAAGCGAAAGGCCGTACGCCGCTCAACACAGGCAGCGTTCAGGGGATTGTGTTGCGGCCGGGGGAAAACGAAGAGTTCATTCGCTATCCGCTGAACGCGGATAATCTCACGGTGTGGAACAAGCTCGACGATGTGCGAGACCAGTTTTCCTATCGCATTTGCTATTGTTCGGTTCTGCGGGATTGCTGGGTGGCCGACTTGAAGTCGGAACTTTATATGCCCGGGCAATTGCATCCGAAGGCGGTCAAGACCTGTCCTGTGCCGCACGTAGCCTACATAAGATAATCAGCGGCTGAAGCGCATCCAGGCGATGTAGCGGCGGAACTGCGCATTGGTGATGCTGCTGATGGCAGCGGCTTCAGCTTCGAAGAAGCGCAGGATGTTGGCGGCGAACCATTCGACGGCCCCAGCGGCGCCGGCTTCGATTTCGGCGATGCGCGCCAGCGGCAGATGTTCGCGCGTGGCGATCAGGTGCGCTGTATGGCCTGCTTCCTGAGGTGACATGACCATCCCTCCGTTTCACCGGAAGGATACGCCACGCCTGTTAAGCTTTTATTGCCGGCAAAGGTTACTTCGCCTTGTGGCGCTCGAGGAAATGCTCAAGCCAATGGATGTTGTAGTCGCCGTTGATGATGTCCGGCTCCTTGAGCAATTCCAGGAACAGCGGGACGGTCGTGTCGATGCCGCCCACCACCAGCTCGTCCAGCGCGCGCTTGAGGCGCATCAGGCATTCGTTGCGGTTGCGGCCATGGACGATGAGCTTGCCCGCCAGTGAATCGTAATAGGGCGGCAGGCGGTAGCCGTCATACATCGCGCTGTCGAAGCGCACGCCGAGGCCGCCCGGCGCGTGGAAAGCGGTGATCGTGCCGGGCGAGGGCACGAAGGTGAACGGGTTTTCGGCGTTGATGCGGCACTCGATGGAATGGCCGGAGAAGGTCACGTCTTCCTGCGTCATTTCCAGCGCGCCGCCCGCGGCGATGCGGATCTGCTCACGCACGATGTCGATGCCGGTGATGGCTTCCGTCACCGGATGCTCCACCTGCAGGCGTGTGTTCATTTCAATGAAATAGAACTGACCGTCCTCGAACAGGAATTCGATGGTGCCCGCGCCGAGATAGCCGAGTTTCTTGAGCGCTTTCGTCACGACCGCGCCGATTTCATCGCGCTGCTTGGCGTTGAGCGCGGGCGAGCCGGCTTCTTCCCAGACCTTCTGGTGGCGGCGTTGCAAGGAGCAATCGCGCTCGCCCAGATGGATGACGTTGCCGCGGCCGTCGGCCAATACCTGAATTTCGATGTGGCGCGGCCTCTGAAGATATTTCTCCATATAGACCTGATCGTTGGCGAAAGCGGTTTTCGCTTCCTGCCGCGCGGTCGCGAGCGCCAGCGGCAGGTCCGCCGCCGTCTGCGCCACTTTCATGCCGCGGCCGCCGCCACCGGCGGTTGCCTTGATGAGAACCGGATAGCCGATCTTCGCGGCGACCGAGGCGGCATCTTCGTCGCTCACCGCGCCGCCGGAACCGGGCACCGTCGGGATGCCGACTTCCTTCACCGCTTTGATGGCGGTGATCTTGTCGCCCATCATGCGAATGTGTTCGGGCGTCGGGCCGATGAAGGTAATGCCGTGCTCTTTCACGATCTCCGCGAAGCGCGCGTTCTCGGACAGGAAGCCGTAACCGGGATGGATCGCTTCGGCGCCGGTGATCTCGCAGGCGGCGATGAGCGCGGGAATGTTGAGATAGCTTTGCGCCGCGGGCGGCGGGCCGATGCAGACGCTCTCGTCGGCCATGCGCACATGCATGGCGTTGGCGTCGGCCGTGGAATGCACCGCGACGGTGGAGATGCCCATCTCCTTGCAGGCGCGGACGACGCGAAGCGCGATTTCGCCGCGATTGGCGATGAGGACTTTCTCGAACATCAGGAGATGATAAGCAGCGCTTGGCCGAATTCGACCGGCTGGCCGTTCTCAATGCAGATTTCGGAAACCTTGCCGCCGCGCGGCGCAAGAATCGGGTTCATTGTTTTCATCGCTTCGACGATCATCAGCGTGTCGCCTTCCTTCACCGTGCTGCCGACGGAGACGAAGGGCGGCTTGCCGGGTTCCGGCGCGACATAGACGGTGCCGACCATCGGCGAAGGCACCGCGCCAGCCGGCGGTCCGCTCGGCTTGGCGGGCGCGGCCGGAGCGGCGGGCGCGGCAGCGACAGGAGCGGGCGCGGGTGCCGCGGCCATCACGGCGTTGCCGCCACGGGCGACGCGCAGGCGCAATCCGCCCTGTTCGATCTCGATCTCGGTCAGCTTGGTTTCGTCGAGAAGCTTCGCGAGTTCGCGGATCGCCGCGGAATCCACCGGCGACTTCGTATCCTTGTTCATTATTTTTCTTCCTTGAGAAGCGCCACCAGCGCATCGACCGCGAACAGATAACCGTTCGCGCCCAGCCCGCAGATCAGCGCATCGGCTGCCTCCGCGATGAAAGAGCGGCGGCGGTAAGGCTCGCGCTTATAGGGGTTGGACAAATGCACCTCGATCAAGGGATGATTCACCGCACGGCACGCGTCAAGCAACGCCACGGATGTATGCGTGTAGGCGCCGGCATTGAGGATAACGCCGCAACCGGTTGTTCGTGCCTCCTGAATCCAGTCCACGAGTTCGCCTTCGTGATTGGATTGGCGGAAGGTGATGGTCAGGCCGTGCGTTTTGGCGCGGGCCTTCATCGCTTTCTCGATGTCCGCCAGGGTCGCGTGGCCATAGATCTCCGGCTCCCGCGTCCCCAACAGGTTGAGGTTGGGACCGTTGAGAACATAGATCGGGAAGGTCTTGGAACTCTGGGCTTTTCGGGCCAAGGGGACTCCGGCGGCGGGGGTGCTTCGGGCCTTATAATGCCCCTTGGGGCAAGGGGAAACCTCTGGTTCGGCCTTAGGTTTATTGACTTCCGGACCCGGCTGGTCACCATCCCGCCCGTCCCAGGGGTGCCCGCAAGGGCTGAGACCGCCAGTGGCGGAACCCACAGAACCTGATCCGGCTCATACCGGCGTAGGGAGCGGACGGCGATAGCGCCGACGCTTCCATTTGAAAGAGGCGAATATGGCGCTCCAAGTTACCGTCAACGGCGAACCCCGCAGCTTCGAGAAGGCGCTCAGCGTGCGTGCGCTGCTGGCAGCGCTGGGACAAGACCCGGCGAAGGTCGCGGTGGAGCGCAATCTGGAGATTGTGCCGCGCTCGCAATATGACGCAGTGCTCATAGGCGAGGGCGACAAGTTCGAGATCGTGCATTTCATCGGCGGTGGGAATGCACCTGTCGAGCCGCCGCGCGTAGACAAGCCGTTCGTCATCGCGGGCAAGACGTTCAAGTCGCGCCTCATCATCGGCACGGGCAAATACAAATCCTATGAAGACAATGCGCGCGCATTAGAAGCCAGCGGCGCGGAGATCGTGACGGTCGCGGTGCGCCGCGTGAACCTCACCGATCCCAGCCAGCCCAAGCTGATCGACTTCATCGATCCGAAGAAGGTGCAATATCTGCCGAACACGGCGGGCTGCTTCACCGGCGAAGAAGCTGTACGCACTTTGCGACTGGCACGCGAGGCCGGTGGATGGACGCTCGTGAAGCTGGAAGTGCTGGGCGAGAAGAAGCTGCTCTATCCTGACATGCTGGAAACGCTGCGCGCGACCGAGATGCTCACCAAGGAAGGCTTCCAGGTGATGGTCTATTGCAGCGACGATCCGCTTATGGCGAAGCGGCTGGAAGACATGGGCGCGGCGGCGATCATGCCGTTGGCGGCGCCGATCGGTTCGGGCATGGGGCTGCAATCCACCGTCAACATCCGCATGATCATCGAGGATGCGAAAGTGCCCGTGGTGGTTGATGCGGGCATTGGAACGGCGTCGGACGCGGCGGTGGCAATGGAGTTGGGCTGTGACGCGGTCCTCACCAACACGGCCATCGCGCACGCAAAAGATTCGGTGATGATGGCACGGGCGATGAAGCTTTCAGTGGAGGCAGGCCGTTTGGCTTGGCTCGCGGGCCGGATGCCGAAGAAAGCCTATGCCGACCCGTCGAGCCCGCTGAGCGGACTTATATGAAACGAGCCTTTGCGCTCGTTTTCTGCGTTGCCATTTTCGCTGCACCAGCTTGCGCGACGGACGACGCGATCAAGTCCATCGCCTATGCCCGCTGGATCGATATCGGGCCGGGGCGCACTGTCGCGCAGTTGAAACCGGCGGAAGCCGCGGAGCTTCGGCGCTGCAAGAGCTGGACGATGTATTTCCAGCCGGTCAGAGACGGCGTCGTGCAGACTTTCGTTGCCGGCATGACGATGAGCAACAGTTATTCGAAGGTTCTGGTCTCGCGGGTGGCGGGCGAGACGATCTTCATCCTCTCGCAGAAAGGCAGCGGCAAGACGACGGACACGCTGCATCTGTCGAAGGATGGAAAAGTGCTGACGCAAATCTCGCCGCCATTCCGGCCGCATACTTATTTGCGATGTGCGGAGACCGGCAAGGCCCCATAGGTTTATTGTTCGGACGTGTTCGTTTCGATCCAGTCGCCGAAGCTTTGCATGAACTTTGTCAGAAATTCGCGTTTGGAGTCATCGGTGATCTTGCCGTCGTCGCCGACAAGCTTGTTCGCTCCGGAAATATAGGCTTCCGGCTGCTGCATCACCGGCATGTCTAGAAAGACGAGGCTCTGGCGCAGGTGGTGGTTCGCGCCGAAGCCGCCGATGGCGCCGGGCGAGTTGGAAATAATGGCAGCGGGCTTTCCGCTCCATACGCTGGAGCCATAAGGCCGCGATCCGACGTCGATGGCGTTCTTCAGGCAGCCGGGCACCGAACGATTGTATTCCGGCGTCACGAACAGCACCGCATCCGCAGGGCGAACCGCATCGCGGAATGCCGTCCATGCCTTGGTCGGATTCTTTTCGGTGTCCTCGTTGTAGAGTTCCAGATCGCCGATCTCGATGAGTTTCAGATCGAGCGCGGGCCCGGATAGCGGAATAAGCGCATTCGCGATCTTCCGGCTGAAGGATTCCTTGCGCAGGCTTCCAACGATAACGGCGACGTTGCGAGACATGCGATTCTCCTAGCTGTGTTCCCCGGCGAGCTTGGAGAGGATTGTATCGTTGATCGCGCCTTCGCGCATCCGTCCATTGATGATGAAGGCCGGAGTTCCATCGATCTTGGCGGCGACCGCCAGATCGTGCGCCGCCTTTATGGAGGCATCGATGGATTTGTCCATCATGTCCTGTTTCAGCTTTTCGACGTCGAGACCCGCCTTGCGCGCCACCGCGAAGATAAGGTCCGGCGTCGCCAGTTCCTGCTCGTCCATCAGGGCGAAGTAGAAGGCGAGGTATTTGTCATGCTGCTTGCGCGCGGCAATGGCGGCGCGCGCGGCGATGATGGAGTTCTGCCCCTTGATCGGAAACTCGATGAAGGAGAACCGCGTGTCCTTCTTATGCGCCGCATAGAACTTCTTCATGGCGGGCAGCGACGCGCGGCAATAGGGGCAATTGTAGTCGAAGAATTCCACCACCGACGTTTTGGCATCGGCGGGACCGGTGACGAAGGCAAGCTTGGGGTCGAAGAAGGCTTTGAGGCCGATCTTGTTCACGGCCGTCTGGCGCGCGGAGTCTTCCTGGGCCGTCTGATCGGCCTGCATCTTGTTGGACATGTCCACGAGCACGGTCGGGTTGCGCATGAGGTACTCGTGAATGCGCGCGTCCGAAGCCTCCCGTGAAACAGGCAGGCTGCCGGTCGACGCCATGATCAGCACGATGATCACGGCGATAGCCGCGCCACCCAGCCCGCCCAACGCAGCGAGTTTCCAGTTCTCAGCCATGATCCCTCTTTCGATGTCGCTCAGCGCTGCGATTTGGGCGCTGATGCGGCCGCAGCCAAAATGTCATTGGCGTGCTGCCAGTCCGTGGAGCCTTTTGCAAGCTTTTGGACGGCGGCCTTGGCGAAATGCGTCGCGCCGCGCATGTCTCCACCCTGATAATGCAGTTCCGCCGTCGCCAGATCGGCCATCGGCTTGTTGCCCAGATCGCTATAGGCCTGCGCCGCCTCGTACCAGGCGAAACTGTTGCTGTCTTCTTGAACGAGCGCGATTTTCAGATTGTCGAGCGCTGGCTGGGCAAGCGCGGGGATCTCGGTCGCGAGTTGCGCGGCGGCGAGGCTGACGCGCAACAACGGCGCATCGGGCATCAGATCGACGGATTTCTGATACGGGCCGACCCCTTTCCTGGGCTGGCTCATTTCCACATAGATTTGCCCAAGCAACTCCCAGAAGTAGGGGTTCTTCGGATTGGTCGCGATGAGAGCATTTGTTTCGTCCAGCGCCTTCTTCATGTCGGGCTGGCGAAAATAAGCCATCGCGCGCGCGTAATGCGCCTCGTCGCTCTGATCGCTGAGAGGGTATCGCACGATCACATCGTCCGGCTTGGACAGGAAGCCGGCAAGCTTGGCCTGGATCATATGGAATTCTTTGATCTGCTCCGGCGTGTCCGGCACGTCCTTGTAAGGCGAAGCCTCCACACGGGTTTGCAGAGCATCGATGCGTTCGCGATCCGCCGGATGATCAGACACGAAGTCCTTGTTGTAGTAAGCCGAGCGCGCGTTGTCGTTCGCGAATTTCTCGAAAACTTCCACCATGCCGCGCGCCGACTGATGGGTGCGGTTGAGGAACGTCACGCCCATCTGGTCGGCTGTGGCTTCCTGCACGCGGCTGAAAGCGAGGAATTGCGACATGGCCGCCTGCTGACCGAGCTGGATCGCGCCCATGCCGGCTTCACCGGCACCCATCGCCATCGCGGCGATGCCGACGGCCAAGCCGATCAGCATGGGGATGCTTGCTTTCTGCATCGCGCCGGCATCGCGGATCATATGCCCGCCGGCGATGTGTCCGGTTTCGTGCGCGAGAATGCCGATGATCTGGTTCGGCCTTTTTAACTGCATCAGCGTGCCGGTGTTGACGAAGATGTCTTCCTCGTTGCCGGCGATGGGGCTCTGCGTCGCGAAGGCGTTAATTTCCGGATCCTGCACGATGTAGAGATGCACGGTGTCGGGATCGATGCCGGCGGCTTTCAGGATCGGGACTTCATAGCCGCGCAAGACGCGCTCGATTTCCGTGTCGCGAACGACGTCGATGGATTGCGCCTGGGCGGACTGGATCGTCGCACCCAGCAGCGCGATTGCCGTGGCCGAAAAGAATGCGGCGCCGCGCCAAAAACTTTTTCGCGCAGCTGCGGCGCGCGCCAAGCGCATCATAGGGTCGCAATACGCCAAGGCTTGGACTCTCCTTTACCCCGCGCAGACCCCAACGGGACGGTATGTATCGCCCGTGCCTGCGTCAATAAAGAGGAAAAGGCCGGTAACCAAGCCGGATGCGGATAGTCGTCGGCGTGGCGGATATTTGCGGATGCGCGGTCACATTTATTGCGGCTTGTTCATCCAGCGCCGTTGCCGGTGCTGGATGAACACCGCGAATGAACGGGTTGTGTCAGTCCTTCGAACTGAAGGCGCGCTGCCACCAACCCTTTTTGGGCGGTGTATCGGATGCGGGTGTTGCTTCCGTCGGCGTCGCGCCGCCGCTTCCCAATGACCACACGGGTGCGGATTCCGCATTCGGCTTGGCGATCATGGGTTCACGCGTTTCGTTCGGCACAACCGCGTCGTTGCCGTTGGCATCTGCATCACCTGGGGCGCCTTCGAGGTTGGAATAGCCTTGCTGACCTTCGCCATCGCGGCGGCCTCGGCGTCCGCGGCGACGGCGGCGGCGCTTGCGCGGGCCACCCTCGGTGCCGTCATGACCTTCCTGGCTGCCCGACGAGAACCCTTCGCCGTTGCGCTGTGCCTGTTCCGGAGCGGCGTGTTCGCTGTCCGGGGATGCGAATTCCACCGGTGCAACGGGTGCGCCCGGGATCGGCTCCTGCAATGTGCGTGGGCGATCGCCTCGGTCGCGATTGCGGCCTCGTCCACCGCGGCGGCGGCGTTTGCGCTGTCCGCCTTCGCCATTTTCGTCGCGCGGGCGCTGCTGAGATGGATCGTCGGAGGATTCGGGCGCAGCGGATGCTTCTTCGCGCTCCTCCTCTTCCTCTTCTTCCTCGACCTCTTCTTCGATCTCTTCTTCCTCGATTTCCTCGGAAAGATCGGTCGGCGTGGCGAGGCCGGCTTCGATGGAGACGGACGGACGATGCGGGCGGTCTTCCGGCGAACGCTGCGCTGTGCGCATGATCTCGAACGTGCCGGTCATCATCTCGGTGTCGGGATCAAAGGCCACCGACATCGCATATTCGGCTTCGACGCGCGCCAGTTCCTGGCGTTTCTTGTTGAGCATGAAGATCGCCACATCGGGTGTGACTTTTATATTGATGGCTGCGGAGCGGCCGCGCTGGCCTTCTTCCTCGATGCCGCGCAGCACACGCAGCGCGGTGGATTCCACGGAGCGCACGATGCCCTGGCCGCCGCAATGCGGGCAGGTGACGGTCGATCCGGCGACGACACCCGCGCGCAAACGCTGGCGCGACATTTCGAGCAGGCCGAATTGGCTGATCTTGCCGACCTGTATGCGCGCACGATCATTCTTCACCGCATCACGCAGCCGTTTCTCGACATGGCGGTCATTGCGCCCGTCTTCCATGTCGATGAAGTCGATGACGATCAGGCCGGCGAGATCGCGCAGGCGGAGCTGGCGGCCGATTTCGGATGCGGCTTCGAGGTTGGTCTTGTGCGCGGTTTCCTCGATGGAGTGTTCGCGCGTGGCGCGGCCGGAGTTCACGTCGATGGCGACGAGCGCTTCGGTCTGGTTGATGACGATGTAGCCGCCGGACTTCAGCGTCACGGTCGGCTGGAACATCGCATCGAGCTGCGCTTCGATGTGCATGCTCTGGAAGAGTGGAACGCTGTCTTTGTATTGGCGGACATTCTTGGCATGGCTCGGCATGAGCATGCGCATGAAGTCCTTGGCGTTCTTGTAGCCTTCGTCGCCTTCGACGACGATTTCTTCCACGTCCTTCGTATAGAGATCGCGGATCACGCGTTTGACGAGATCGCCTTCTTCATAGACGCAGGCCGGCGCATTGGATTCCAGCGTGAGTTCGCGGATCTGGTCCCACAGGCGCAGGAGGTATTCGTAGTCGCGCTTGATCTCGAGCTTGGTGCGGCTTTCGCCCGCGGTGCGGATGATAAGGCCCATGCCCTCCGGCAACTCCAGCGCTGCAGCGGCGGATTTCAGGCGCTTGCGGTCGGCGGGGTTGGTGATCTTGCGGGAAATGCCGCCGCCGCGCGGCGTGTTGGGCATCAACACGCAATAACGGCCGGCGAGCGAGAGGTAAGAGGTGAGGGCGGCGCCTTTGTTGCCGCGTTCTTCCTTCACCACCTGCACCAGCATCACCTGGCGGCGCTTGATGACTTCCTGAATCTTGTAGTGCTTGCGGCGCACGAAACGCTGGCCGGGGCGCTTGCTCTGCAGCGGCTGCGCCGGCTGATCGCCCTCAGCGAAGGATTCCGCGGCGGCCTGTTCGTCCACGATGCCTTGTGCGGCCTCGACATTCGGATCGAGGATATGGGGCGGTTCGGCGTCGTGCGGATACTGGTGCTCTTCGCCATGCGCCTGCGCATAAGGCGCCTCGCCGGCTTCGGAGATCGTCTGCTGATCGACGATGCCTTCCTCGGCTTCCTCATCCGCCAGATCTTCAAGCGGATTTTCGTCATCATGATGATGGTCGTGATGATCGTCCTCGTCCTCGTCGTCGGCGGCAAGATCGGCCTGTTCGGCGTCAAAGCCGGATTCGACTTCGCTTTCGGCGATGTGATCGCCGCCCTTGTTGTCGAAGAAATCTTCGCTGTCGTGTTCTTCGCCGTGAACTTCGCCTTCGACCGACTCTCCGCCATTTTCGGAAGGAACTTCGCCGGTGCTGCCCGCAGCCGCTTCCGCCTGTTCTTCGGCTTCCAGTTCCTCGTCGGAAACAACGGCGGTGCCGGTCTCAACGGATTCGAAGCCTTCTTCTTCCGCATGGCGGCGGGCTTCGCGTTGTTGTTCTTCGAGCAGCGCCTGACGGTCGGCGATCGGAATCTGATAGTAGTCGGGATGGATTTCGTTGAAGGCGAGGAAGCCCTGGCGGTTGCCGCCATACTCGACGAAAGCCGCCTGCAGCGACGGCTCAACGCGCGTCACTTTCGCAAGATAGATGTTTCCCTTGAGCGGCCGCTTGGACGCGGCCTCGAAATCAAATTCCTCGACCTTCGAACCGTCGAGAACAACCACGCGGGTCTCTTCCCGGTGGCTGGCGTCTATCAACATGCGCTTCATGGAAATCTCCGGGCGGCGCTCCGCGGCGCGCCGTGAAGGCACGCTGCATCGGATGGAGCCGCGTTGTTCTGGGATGGATGGAAAGCCGGAGCGTCGCCACCGGCGGCTGGGCCGCAGGGACTGGCGAGGGGGCTCTGGCGAAGCTGGTCATAATCAATTCACGTTATGGCTGCGGCAAAGCCGTAAGCCGGGGGGCGCCTGCTGGTGCGGATCGGGGTGTCTGCGGGCCTTTGCCGGCAGGCTCGGCCCGGGGCCGAGGGGGTGGATCGCCGAAATCCGGCGAAGCAGGTTGCCTTTCCTTTTAGGTATCCCGGCGGTATCCGGCAAGGGTTTATGGCCGGAATCATTGTAGAATCCAGGTCGGCTAACGAACCGTAAATGGTTTATAGGCAGTTTGACTTTGGCTGGATTTGGGTCGTGAAAGGCCATTATGAGGCGGTTTGGGGCGTTTTTGGGGGTGCTTCTTCTCGGCGGGGCCGGAATGGCGCTTGCCCAAGGCAACTTGCCGCCGCCGGTAAAAACCCGTGCCTATGCACCGAACCGGCTCTCGGGCGCGCCGCCCGCGACCGCTGATCAACCGGTCCGCCTGTCGCCCGACACAGCGGCTGCGCCGCCGCAGCAGACATGGTATCCCGCCGGTCAGCCAGCCGATCTGACCAGGCTCGTCAAATCCACCACCGCGCAATCCGCGCAGGCGGCTGCTCCTGTCGTGATGAATGTGCGCATCGGCGAGCATCAGGATCGCACGCGTTTCGTCATCGAACTTTCCGATCCGGTGAAGCTGCGGGTCTTCACGCTTGCCAATCCCAACCGGGTCGTCATCGACATGCCGGAAGTCCTGTGGCGGCTGAACGGACCGCAGAAGCCAACCGGCAACGGCGCGATCAAAAGCTATCGCTATGGCCTGTTTCGCCCGGGCAACGCGCGTTTCGTGATCGACCTCAATATGGCGGTGACGGTGGCCGAGCCCTTGATCCTTCCGCCGTCTGACGGCTTTGGCTATCGCATCGTGCTCGATCTTTTTCCCGTGCCGCAGACGAAATTCGAAGAGACGGCAGGCTGGCCCGCCGATCTGAAGGCGAAGGAAACCGTGGCAGAGGCTGTTCCGCTCGGCCCGAAGAGTTCGGCCCGCAAGGTGGTCGTTGTCGATGCGGGCCATGGCGGCATCGACTCCGGAACCGTGGGCATCGACGGCATGCAGGAAAAGGATCTGGTGCTGGACGAGGCCAAGCGCCTCGGCGCGGCGCTCAGAAAGCGCGGCTACACGGTTCATTTGACGCGCGATACCGACATCTACATTCCGCTGCGTGAGCGCGTCAGCATCGCGCGTGGCTATGGCGCGGACCTCTTCATCTCGCTGCACGCCGATTCCAACCCCAATCCGGACGTGACAGGCGCTTCGGTCTATACGCTTTCGGAAAAGGGCTCCGACAAGGAAGCCGCGGCGCTGGCGAAGAAGGAAAACCAGTCGGATATTATCGCCGGCGTGGACCTGACGGGCCAGGACGACTCGGTCTCGCATATCCTCATAGACCTGGCGCAGCGCGACACGATGAACCATTCATCGCGGTTCGCGGAGACCGTGGTGTCCAAGCTGTCGGGCGCGACCGACGTTCTGCCCAGGACGCCGCACCGTTCCGGCGCGCTGGTTGTGCTCAAGGCGCCGGACGTACCTGCGGTGCTTGTGGAACTGGGTTATCTGTCCAACGCCGAGGACTGCCGCCAGATGCATGGCGACCGTTGGCGGAATGGTGTGGCAAATGCCATCGCCGATGCGGTAGATCAGAACTTCGGCCGGGTCTCGGCCGGGCAAGTTCCTTCCAGCAGGACCGGCGTCGCGGAGTGACGGGGTGCCTTGGTGGCGTCATAATATGGGTACTCAAATGACTGGGCTTTGGGGAAGGGCCGCTTAGGCTATGTTTCGGCGTTTTCTGATTTATGGCGGGCTCGGGCTCGGCGGTTTGGCACTGCTGGGCGCGCTGGTGCTCGTCGGCTATATCTATTCTCTCAGCCGCGACCTTCCGAGCGTCGAGGCGCTGCAGAACTACCAGCCGCCGGTGACCACCCGCGTTTACGCCGGCAATGGCGATCTGTTGGGCGAGTATGCCCGCGAGCGGCGCATTTTCGTGCCGATCGCCTTCGTGCCCAAGCGCATCATCGAAGCGTTCACCTCCGCCGAAGATAAGAATTTCTACAGCCATCCTGGCATCGATCCATCCGGCATCATGCGCGCGGCAGGCAAGGACGTGATCAACGTCCTGGAGCACAAGCGGCTGGAAGGCGCTTCGACGATCACGCAGCAAGTCGCCAAGAACATGCTGCTGAACAGCCAGGTGAAGTTCTCGCGCAAGATCAAGGAAGCGATCCTGGCCGTTCGCATCGACGCGACCTATTCGAAGTCCAAGATTCTCGAGCTGTATCTCAACGAAATCTTCCTCGGGGAGAATTCCTATGGCGTTGCCGCTGCAGCGCTGAACTATTTTGGCAAGTCGCTGGATCAGCTCGATGTCGCCGAAGTGGCGTTCCTCGCCTCGTTGCCAAAGGCGCCCAGCAATTACGACCCGCGCTATCACAAACAGGCCGCGCTCGACCGGCGCAACTGGGTGATCGGTCAGATGCGCGAGAACGGCTATATCAGCCGCGATGAGGAGCAGGCCGCGCTGGCCGAACCGCTCGACACGCAAATGCGTCCCCTCGGCATTCAGGCCGAGGATGCGGATTATTTCGTCGAGGAAGTGCGCCGCATTCTCTATTCGAAATATGGCGAGCAGGGATTGTATGACGGCGGCCTGCAGGTCCGCTCCACGCTCGACAGCCGTTTGCAGAACTATGCGGTGAACGCGCTGCGCGCCGGCCTCGTGCGCTACGATCGCCGCCATGGCTGGCGGGGCGCGGTCAGCAACATCAGCGTCAACGGCGATTGGAAGAGTGTGCTGGCGAGCGCGGGGAACCAATCCGGTATTGCCACATGGCATGTCGCGATCGTGCTCGGTTATGGCGACAATCAATCGGCCGAAATCGGTTTGGAGAACGGTGCGCGCGGTGTCATTCCGTTCAGCGAACTCACTTGGGCGCGCCCGGAAATCAAGAAGAACGCGACCGTCGGCGCGGCGCCGACGAGCCCGCGTGACGTGTTGAAGATCGGCGACGTGATCTATGTCGAGCCGATCGACAACGCAGGCAATTACGGATTGCGTCAGGTGCCGGAAATCAACGGCGCGATCGTGGCGATGGACCCGCACACCGGCCGCGTGCTCGCGATGTCGGGTGGATTCTCTTACGCGTCCAGCCAGTTCGACCGTGCGATGCAGGCCAAGCGCCAGCCGGGATCGTCATTCAAGCCGTTTGTCTATGCCGCGGCGCTCGACAATGGATTTACGCCAGTCAGCAAGGTTCTCGACGGCCCCGTATCCCTGCCGCAGGGGCCGGGTCTGCCGATGTGGACGCCGAAGAACTTCGAGAAACACTTCCTCGGCATGGCTACGCTTCGGCGCGGCATCGTGCTGTCGCGCAACCTGATGACCATCCGCCTCGCATCCGAGGTTGGCATGAACAAGGTCGTGCAATACCCGATCCGCTTCGGCGTCTACGACAAGCTGCCGGCCTATCTGTCGAACTCCATCGGCGCCTACGAAACCACGCTGATGCGCATGACGACGGGCTATGCGGAGTTCGTGAACGGCGGCAAGAAGATCGATGCCACGCTGATCGACCGCATTCAGGATCGCAACGGCAAGGACGTCTATCGTCATGATCCGCGCGACTGCCAGGGCTGCAACACCCCGACATGGCATAACCAATCCGAGCCGCTGCTGCCCGACACACGCGAGCAGATCATCGATCCGCGCACCGCCTATCAGATCGTGTCGCTGCTCGAGGGCGTGGTGCAATACGGCACCGGCAAGAGCGTCTCCGTCATCGGCAAACCGCTCGGCGGCAAGACCGGCACGTCGAACGAGTCCAAGGACACCTGGTTCATCGGCTTCTCGCCGGATCTGACTTGCGGCGTATTCGTCGGGTTCGACGATCCGCGCACGCTGGGCCGCTACGAGCAGGGCGCAACAGCCGCGGCCCCGATCTTCCGCGACTTCATGAAGGGCGCATTGGAGAACGAGCCGGCGACGCCGTTCCGCGTTCCGGCCGGAATTGACCTTGTTCCGGTCGATCGCATTACCGGCGCGCCGGCATCGCCGGGCGGCGCCACCACAATCCTGGAAGCATTCAAGGCAGGAACAGAGCCGGGCATCGCCGTGACGGACGAAACCAACAATCTGAGCGCCCAGGGCAAAGGCCCGGCCACAGACGTGGACCAGGGAACTGGCGGGCTTTACTAGCCTCCCATGGGGCTGCGCACGAAGTTTTGACTATCCGTAATGTTCTGACCTGTTGGCGCTTTTCGCCAAAGGACTACCATTCGCGCGCTGGTTGGGAGGACTCACACCATGCTTCACAAACACATCGCCTTTGCAGGACTGGCTTTTGCCGCTCTGGCATTGTTGCCGGCGACCTCGGCACTTGGAGCCGAGACCAAACCGCATGTGGACGCCAGCGGCGAAAACATGCAGCCGGCCTATCCGACCACCGCGCTTCCGAACAGGGAGCGGGGGGCGGTGATTGTTTCTGCCGAGGTGCGGTCGGATGGCACTGTGAGCAAGGTCGCGCTGCGTCAATCGAGTGGTTTCGCCGATCTGGATAATGCTGCCGCCAATGCCGTCAACGGCTGGAAATTCGTACCGGCGTCGAAAGACGGCGTGCCGACCGATGGTTGGACGAGCGTTCAGATCGTCTTCACCCCGCCGAACTGAACACGCGAAAACGGGGCGGCGCCCATGCGGCCTGCTTTTCACCTTCTTTGACATGCAATTTCCGGAACGGCGCGCTAATGAGGGTTGCGCCGCCCCGGAGCCAGCATGCAAGCCGGACAATCTGAGTCGCCATCGCGTAACGCAATCCGGGTCGCTTACCTGCTGCGGCGCGGACGCGTGTTGTACGCCAGTGTGCAGCGGGATTTGCGGTCGAGCGAAGTGGCGCAGATCGTGGCCTGCGCCGGAATCGGCGTTCTGGTGGGCGGCGTCACCAATTATCTGCGCCTTTTCGTCGATCTGGCGCACAAGCTCATTTTCAATCTTCCCAAGCATGTCTCGCTCAGCATGGGAACGGGTACGGATCACTGGCGGCTGATTTTCGTTCCGGCAATCGGCGGTCTGTTGCTGGGCGCGGGCGCGTGGATCGCGCGGCGCTATCGCGCATCGGAAATCGTCGACCCGGTGGAAGCCAATGCGCTGTTTGGCGGGCGCATGTCCCTGATGGATTCCGCGCGCCTCACCTTGATGACGGTCGTGTCCAATGCCTCGGGCGCATCGTTGGGCATGGAGGCTGGCTACAGCCAGTTGGGTGCGGCGCTGTTCTCGCGCTTCGGGCGTGAATTTCGCCTGCGCCGGGAAGATCAGCGCATCTTCGTGACCGCCGGCGCCGCGGCCGCAATCGCTGCCGCTTTCAATGCACCACTGGCCGGGGCGTTCTACGGCTTCGAATTGATCCTCGGCAGTTATTTGCCGCGCGCCCTTGCGCCCGTGGCCATTGCATCGGTGTGCGCAACGCTGACACAGCGCGCGCTCAACCGTCCGCAACCGCTGTTCGAAATGGGCGGACCGATGCTGCTGGACACGCGCAGCTACGGATTGTTCCTGGTCATGGGGATTCTCGCGGCGGGTGTCGGCATCATCGCGATGCAGGCGGTGACGTGGTCCGAGCGCGGATTGCGCAACCTTAAAGTGCCTGAATGGATGCGGCCTTTC
Organism: Rhizomicrobium sp.; assembly: GCA_025451875.1. GTDB lineage: Bacteria > Pseudomonadota > Alphaproteobacteria > Micropepsales > Micropepsaceae > Rhizomicrobium. The sequence continues at coordinate 12,006 of JANWJQ010000151.1, read as the reverse complement.
ACAGGCGGCGTCGTGCTCTCCGCGATTGCGTGGGAATTCCCGCAGGTGCTGGGCAGCGGACACGGCGCGATCCAATATCATTTCGATATGCGCTGGGCGCTTCTGCCGCTGGCGGCGTTGCTGGTTGCCAAGCTGGTCGCATCGGCGATTTCGGTGGGATCGGGATTTCGCGGCGGCCTGTTCAGCTCTTCGTTGTTTCTTGGCAGCCTGTTCGGCGGCGTGTTCGTGCAGTGTCTCGCGCCGTTTGTTCATGGGCTCGCGCTGCAGGAGCCGGCGTTCCTGCTGGTCGGCATGGGATCGGTTGCGGCGGCCATCGTCGGTGCGCCGCTGACGATGGTGTTCCTTGTTCTCGAAGCGACCGGCGATTTTCCGGTAACTCTGGGTGTATTGACGGGCGTGATCACCGCATCGACCATTGTGCGGCTGACGTTCGGGTATTCCTTTGCAACGTGGCGTTTCCATATACGCGGACTTGGCATCCGCGGCGCGCATGACGTGGGTTGGATCAGCGATATGACCGTGGCGCGCTTGATGCGCAGCGACCCGAAAATCGTGCGCAGCGACATGACGCTGAAGGCGCTGCGGGAGAAATTTCCGCCCGGCGCCGTCAAGAGCGTCTATGCCACCGACCCAGACGGACGTTATGTCGGCGTGATCGACATGCTGGCGGTGCACGATCCGCAGATCGACGATGTGGTCGAATTCACGGTCGTCGCCGACCTGGTGGGGATGAAATCGATCTATCTTCTGCCATCCGAGAATGTGCGCACGGCGCTGGCCCGTTTCGAACAGACGCAGACGGAAGCATTGCCGGTGCTGTCGGCGCGGGCCGATCCACGGGTGGTCGGGTTTCTCAGCGAATCCTATGCGCTGCGGCGTTACACGCAGGAACTGGAACGGCGCCGGGCTGCCGAATTGGGCGACGAAAACCTGTTCTCGCTGGGCCAGACGCCGGGCCGTTGACAGGACTTTACGTCACCATCCCGCGCCCCTATATCAACGCACATTCCGTATTCGAGAGTTTCATGCGTCCTGAAATCCAGCGCACCGCCGACGAAATCAAGCAGGCCATCGACCTGCTGAGGAGGCATCTTTGACTGGGACAACGCCCTGCGCCGCCTCGACGAACTGAACGCACGCGCCGAAGACCCCGCCATCTGGAACGACCCGCAGGCTGCGCAGAAACTGATGCGCGAGCGCCAGAAGATCGAGCAATCCACATCGTCCGTGAAGGCGCTGCAGGCAGAGCTGGACGATGGGCTCGGATTGCTGGAAATGGCGGAGGCCGAAAACGACAAGGCCATGATCGCTGACGCGGAGAAATCCATCGAGTCGCTGTCCAAGCGCGCGGAGGATTTGCGGCTTCAGTCGATGCTGTCGGGCGAAGCGGACGGCAACGATTCTTATCTCGAAGTTCACGCGGGCGCGGGCGGCACCGAAAGCCAGGACTGGGCCGAGATGCTGTTCCGCATGTACACGCGCTGGGCGGAGCGGCACGGCTACAAGCTGCAGCTCATCGAAGAAAGCATGGGCGAGGGCGCCGGTCTGAAATCGGCCACACTGCTGGTGAAGGGCGAGAACGCCTATGGCTGGCTGAAGACGGAAGCGGGCGTGCATCGCCTCGTCCGTATCTCACCGTTCGATTCCAACGCGCGGCGTCACACAAGTTTCTCCAGCGTCACGGTCTATCCCGTGATCGACCAATCCATCGAGATCGACATTCCGGAAAAGGATGTGCGCATCGACGTCTATCGCGCGTCCGGCGCCGGCGGGCAGCACGTCAACAAGACGGAAAGCGCGGTGCGTATCACCCATCTGCCGACGGGAATTGCCGTCGCTTCGCAGACGGAGAAATCGCAGCACCAAAACCGCGCGATCTGCTGGGACATGCTGCGCTCGCGGCTTTACGAGATCGAGCTTGAGAAGAAGAAGGCCGAAACCGGTGCCTTCATCGGCGAGAAAACCGATATCGGCTGGGGCCACCAGATCCGCTCCTACGTCCTCCAGCCCTATCAGCTGGTGAAGGATTTGCGCACAGGCGTGGAAAGCCGCCTGCCGCAAGACGTTCTAGATGGCGATCTCGATCCTTTCATGGCCGCCGCATTGGCCCAGGAAGTCGGCGGCAAGCCGAAAGAGAAGATCGAAGACTTAGATTAGTTTTTGGGACCAGCTATTCTGGTTCGCGGCGGGGCCAGCCGAAGGTGATCGCATCGTCCTTCCAACGCGCGGACATCGCAGCGGCTGCGGCGACGATCGCACCGAACAGTAGCGATGCGGCAATCCACAAGCTCGCATAGCTGGCGATCTTGCGTGCGGTATCGGCGGCTTGAACCGTATCGTTGTGCATGCGTGTTTCGGCGTTATCGACACGACGCTGCGCGCCCGGCAGTGCCATGCCGGTATCCTGCGCGATTAGCGCGGCGATGCGGTCCTTGTCGTACTGGTTGAGGCGCGCGCTGTTCGTCATGCCGACATTGATGATGCGCGTGACCTCCGCCTTGTCGGCGTTGAGGCTTGCGGGCGGCGTGAAACCGGTGGGCGCGGGCGGGATCATTGTGTCCTGCGGCGCCACGCGCGCCGGTGCTGCAGCTGGCATAGTGGCAGACGACCCCGATCCGATGGTGACGGATGATGAAGATGACGAAGGCGCGGTAGCGTTTGGCGACGATGGCTCGTCCGCACCGGCCGGCGTGTTTGCTTCCGGCAGGTCGGGCGACGGCGCCGATTCCTGCGCGGGCGGCGGGTTCGTTGTCTGGGGCGAAGCGTCCGTCGCGTTGCCGGTGTTCGCCTGCGCGTATTGCGTCCAGTCGAGCGATGCCTGCGAGGGGCTCGGTCCGGGGCGGAAAAGCATATCCACCCAATAGGCCACGTAGTCATTGGTCATCGCGGACGATTGCGCCCCAAACTTGTTGGACGTCGCGGCGACGGAGACGGCGGAGCCACCCGCTGCAAGACCTCCGACCGTGATCAAGGTCGCGGTAGCAACGACGGCGAGCGCCCACACGACCAAACCATGCGCGGCGGAACGGAATTCTTCTTCTTTCGTCGTTTCGATAGCCGGTCCAATCAGCCGGCCGGCAAGGTGTCCCCCGGCGGCAAAGCCGAAAGCCTGCGCGACGAGAAAATAGAGCGCACCAAGCGACAGAAATGTCGGTGTGGCGACGTGTTGGGCCGGCGTGAGGACAAGGCCAAAGCCCGCGCCGAGCGCGAACAGGAAGAACGTCACCGCCGTTGCGAGAAGTGCTCCCGCAAATGCGGCGCTCCAGGAGAAGCGATGGGCGAACGTGCCTTCATTGTCATTGCCGCCGCTGACGATGGTCGCCGCGCCGCTTTCGCTCAAAACCGTCGTCACAGCCATGAAGGTCTCCCCGGGAAGCGCGCCGAAGTTGTAGCACGTCAGCCTCAGAACGCTTCAGCCTGCGCGCCGTTCCAGCGCGCGGGATGGGCAAACAAAAACCCCGCCGCGGTTTCCCGGAGCGGGGCTTTGATCGGAAAGATGGAAACGATCAGCCGTTGCTCTTCAGCGGCTGGAAGGTCGCGGCCGGGGCAGGGCGCGGCGCGGTGGCGGTCATGTCCGGCGCCTTGATGGTGTTGATCGGCGCGCTCGCGGGAGCTGCGACCGGCGGGATTGTGGCGGCGGGCTTGCTCTGGAAAGACTGGCTCGAACGTCCGGCGTCATCCGCGAGCGGATTGTCCGAATGGCGGCAATTGCCTTCGAAGAACGCACCGGCTTCGACGGCGAAAGCTTCGTGCAGGATGTTTCCTTCGACATGCGATGTCGTGCAGAGCAGAACCTTGCGGGCACGGATACCGCCCTGAACGCGGCCGCGAACGGTCACGTCGTCGGCGAGGATCTCGCCCTGGATGAAAGCCTTGTCGCCGATGACCAGACCGGCGCTGCGCACATCGCCTTCAACGCGGCCATCGATCTGGATGTCGCCGGTGGATGTCAGCGTGCCCTGAACGACGAGGTCGGCACTGATGATGGATGGCGCGGCAGAGCGCGCGGGGCGCCGGGCCTGCGGGGCCGCCGAAGCGGAGGCGTCTGTGTCTTTACTCTTACTAGAGAACATGGCGGCCAGCCTCGATGAATCTGCTCGGATCTCTTACGACGTCGGAGAGCCATACCTCATAGTGAACGTGAGGCCCTGTACTGCGTCCGGTGGATCCGAGTTTTCCGACGAACGAGCCCTTGGAAATTTTCTGACCGACATGAACAAGGATAGCGGACATGTGGCCGTAGCGGGTGTGAATTCCGTAGCCATGGTCAATTTCGACCATATTTCCGTAACCACCGCGCGGACCTGCATAAACGACCGTGCCAGGCGCGGTAGCGGCGATGGGCGTGCCCCATGGACCGGCGAAGTCGATGCCGGGGTGGAAGGAAACGTGATGGGTGAAGGGATCGACGCGACCACCGAAGCCGCTGGTGATTTCGAATTGCGATCCATGAACCGGGGTGGTCAGCGGAACGTGACGCAGACCGGCGAACAATTCGTCGAGTTCCTCGCCATGGGCGCCGGCTGACGCATAGGCGGCGATGAAGCGTTGATCGGAAATGCCGTCGATGCGCATTTCACCCAGCGGCACATCAGGGCCGCCGACATTTCGCTGCTGTTCAAACGCGTTGGGATCCATGCCCACGCGGCGGATCACGGTTTCCAGCATCCCGATGCGGCTCGCCACCTGGTGATCGACACCGATGAGCAATGCGGTTTCGTTTCCGCTCATCCGGCGGACGCGCTCGGTCTGTTCGGCGAGCGCGCGGAACGCCGGATTTTTCATGACCGAAGCCGACGGCATCAATTGCGCCTGCGGCCGCGCTTGGAAGAACGCGCCGGCCAGCTTGCCGACGGCGTCATCCAGGAAGCTGGCTTTCACCGGCTTGGCAGTGCGCGGCTGCGGGCGCGGCGTTTGCGGCATCACATTGAGCTGCGAACCGGCCGCATCGCCGGTATCGCTTCCGACGCTGTCGCTTGCGGAGCCGGAATTGGGCACAACCGGAATGTCGCCGTCGCCGCCGCTCGCCATATCACCGCTGGACGGACCGACGGCTTTGGCTTGCAGGCTCTGGAACGTGGAATCGACCTGTTCCTTGCGGCTCAGGAGCTTGGCGACGGTACGCTGCTTGTTCTGCAATTCGTCGGCGACGTTTTTGAAGTGGTCTTCGGCACCGACCAGCGCGTTGTTGAGTTCGTCGTAGGAAAGTTGAAGGTCGGCGACGCGGTTTTCGTAGGTCGATTGCATCGACTGATAGCGGTGATCCTTCGCCGCGATGATGCGGTCCTTGAAGATCACGTTGACGGACGCGAAGGCAACCCAGCCGAGGAAGATGAGGGCTAAGCCAGACAGTGTTGCCTGCAACGTCGCGCCGAAGGTGAAGAACTGCACCCGGCCATCGCTGCGGATATAAATCTGCCGTTCAGGGAACGTCGCATGGAGCCACGCCCAGACGCGGTCGACGAGACCATCGGCCATACCGGAACTTCCCTTTTGGGCGTCTTTCGCGCCTACCCCAGAAGTTTTCATTTCACCCGCTTCTGGGCGCTCGATCAAGCTCTTAGTCCAGAAAAGAGATCGCGCAGTTAATGTTGACCGGCGCGGTGCAGGGCGTTGGGTCATAGGTCCTTTGCCGCGCTCAATACGGCCTCCACATGACCTGGGACTTTGACCTTGCGCCAGACCTGCCGGATGACGCCCTTGGCGTCGACAAGGAATGTGGCCCGGTCCATTCCCATGTACCGGCGGCCGTATAGGGATTTCTCGACCCAGACACCATAGGCATTGGCGATCTTCAACTCAGAGTCGGAACCTAACGTAACCTTTAAGGTATACTTTTTCCTAAATTTTGCATGGGATTCCGGGCTATCCTTGGAAATGCCCACAATTTCGACCCCGGCCGCGGCGAATTTCCGCTTCGCGTCCGAGAAGGCAATCGCCTCCTTGGTGCAACTAGAGGTATCGTCCTTGGGGTAGAAGTAGAGAACGTAGGGTTTGCCCTTGAGCGCGGCGGAGGAAATTTCACCATCCCCGTCGGTCGGGACGCGAAAGGCCGGAGCTTTATCGCCGGGCGCGAGTTCTTTGGTCATACGCCGTCCCCAACCCGGCCAGCTGCCAGCGCGCGATCTGGCGTTTACCGGAAATAACCGTTAGGCGATAAGCTGATAAGCGAACCGGCGCAAGAGGTGGGCACGCCGGAGCAAGCTTGCTTGCTGATGAGACAAAACAGGTAAGCCCATTGGACGATGTCCTCACATTCCTACAAGGCTGGGCGGATGCCTGCCGCAGGCAATTGGAGCCTGCGGGCCGCTTTTTGAGGCCCTATCGGGGCCATCTGCGGCTCACGGGACTTGTGATCGCTGGCATTTTCACCGCCATCGTTTTCTTCGTCGTGGGCGCGATGGTCCGGGTTCTGATCGGGCCGGTGTCGCTCGGGCCCTTCAACGGGCAAATCGCCCAGGCGATCTCTGAATCCTTGCCGGGTCTCGCCGTCGGCTACGATCAGGCGGCGATCGAATGGTCGCGCGAAGAGCATCGCGTCAATCTTGTCGTTCTGGGCGCGCGCGTGCTGGACAGCCAGCAGCGCATCATCGCACAGGCGCCGAAAGCCGAGGTCGATCTGGCGGCAGGACCGTTCCTGCATGGCCGGATCGAGGTCAAACGCATCTCGCTGGTCGGCATGCAGCTGACGCTTGTGCGTACCAAGACCGGTTCGCTTCGGCTGGGCGTGGAGCGCAACGTCACCGACAATGATGTGCTCGACCGCATCCGCGATGCCATCTCCAAGGCGAAGGGTGGCCCATCATCGCTCGAAAGCTTCGCGATCAAGCACGCGCGTCTGGCGTTCTATGACGAAGGGACCGGCGCATTCCTGGTGTCGCCGGATGCGAACATTCAAATCTCGACCGGTGAAGGCGCGGCGCGCGCGTCCAATACGATCGACACCACGGTCGATTCACAAATCGAAATCTCCGGCCAGCCGGCGCATCTGATCGCCAATCTGAAATTGCCGCGCGACACGAATGGTAATGTCACCGGCGATGTCAGCTTGACGGGATTGGGGTTGAAGGCATTGGGACGCAACGCAACGGCATTCGCGTTTCTCACGCCGTTCGACCTGAAGGCCGATGTTACCGGCTCGTTTGTTTTCGATCATGGAACGCGTCTGCGATACGCAGATCTCGGGATTGGCGCGGCGGGCGCCGTGAACGGTCTCGGCGCGCCGCTGAAAGTGCGCTCGCTGAAGCTTGTGGCGCGTTATGATGGCCTGACAGGGCAGTTGCTGGTGGATGACGCTTCGCTGGAAGGTGATCACGCCCGCGCGCATCTAACGGGCCGCGGAAAGCTGGACTTCGACGCCAACAACGTTCTGACGCTCGCAACACTCGATCTGAATGCCGACCGTTTCTCTGTGAACCTGCCTGGCGTTGTGACCCAATCGGTGGCGCTGGGGCGCATCGCCATGCATACGGTTTATACGCCTGCGATACAGAAGATCGACATTCAAAAGCTGGATATTTCCGGCGGCCCGATGAACGCGCAGCTCGCGGCCGCTGTTACGCTGGGCAACAACACCTCTCCGGCCATTGCCGCCAACGGCACGATCGCCGCCATGAATGTGCGCGATCTTCTGCGCTACTGGCCGATCCATGTGGGCGAGGGCGCGCGCGAATGGATCAACGACAACATCTCCGCCGGCCGGATAGGACCGATCGCCCTTCACTCCGACATCAAGACTGGCGAGCTTGACCAATCCGCGCTGCCGGAAAGCGCAATGAACATCTCCGTGCCGCTCAGCAATGCGACGGTGACGTTCGTTCATCAGATGTCGCCAATGGAGAATGTCCAAGGGGTGGCGACGCTCACGGGCGATACATTCAAGGCGACGATCGCATCGGGCAATGTCGGTGCCATCAAGGTGAGCAATGGATCGGTCGTCATTCCGCAGCTTCACATGCACGGCCCCACGGGCGTAATTGACGCTCGCATCGCCGGGACTGTTCCGGACCTTCTGACCTTGCTCGACCAGAAGCCGCTGCAATACCCGACGCGTTTCCATATCAGTCCGGCAATGGCGAAGGGTACGGCGGTTGCCGATCTGTCCGTTCGGGTTCCCATGCTGCGCGATTTGAACGCGGATAATATCGGCATCTCCGCCAAGGTGGCGACCCAGCAATTTTCCATCGCGCTCGGCTCGCGGACGAAGATCAGCAACGGTACGGTCAATTTCGATGTCACGAACGACAGGCTTCATGCCGTCGGGACTGTCGCCCTGGGCGGCGCGCCGCTAGGTGTGGATTGGGTTGAGGATTTCAAGACCAAGGGCGACATCACCACGACGATCCAGGCCAAGGGGTTGGTGGATGAGGCCACGCGCGATGCCTTGAACTTCCATGCCGGCGACATCATCAGCGGGCCGGTGTCGGTGAATGCGCTGATATTGGGGCATCATGGCGATCTGCGCCGCGCCAATATGACGATGGATCTCACGCCCACGACCGTATCGATGGATATCGTGAACTATCGCAAGGCGCCCGGCGTGCCGGCAACGGCACAGATGAGTGCGCAATTCGCCGACGACGGCGGCATCAACTCCGAAACGATGACGATTACCGGCGCAGGATTGAACGTGCGCGGCACTATAAACTTCGGCGCGAACGGCGATCTCGCGCGGGTAGACTTGCCGATGGTACGTGCGGGCGCGAACAACGATTTCGCGATCGTCTATTCCGATACGGTGGCGGGCGGTCTCGACGTCAATGTGCGGGGCCATTCCGCCGATGGCACGGGGCTCGGCCGCCGTAAGGCCGCGCAAGTCAATAATGCGCCGCCGGAAACGCCGCGCAATCCAGCTTTCCACTATTCGATCCATCTGGATCGCGTGGTGATGCGCGACAATGTCTCGCTGTCGAATTTTTCGCTCGATACGGCAGGCGCCGGAACGAGTCCGCAGACGCTTTCGCTGTCGTCATCTCTGGGTAAAAGCAAAATCGCAGGATCGATCACGCCATCAGCGGAGGGGCGGCATGTTGCGCTCACGTCCGACGATACGGGGTCTTTGCTAAAGGGATTGTTCGGCTTTGAGAGCATGAAGGGCGGCGATCTGAATGTGAATGCAACGCTGTCGCCGGTGGCGCAGGCGAAAAGCAAATCGCCGCTGGATTATGCCGGAACCGTCGTGATCACGGATTTCAAGATCACCAACCAGCCATTCCTTGCGCGTCTCTTTGCGGCGGGATCGCTGCTGGGCGTAGTCGATCTGCTTCGAGGCGAAGGGATTACCTTCGACAAATTCGAAGTGCCGTTCCGTGCGCAGAACGACTCGATCACCATCCACGATGCGCGCGCGGCGGGGCCCGCGCTTGGTATCACTGCGGATGGTTATATCGACCGGGCACACAACCAGATAGCGCTCAAAGGAACGCTCGCGCCGGTTTACGGACTCAACTCTGTGCTGGGCGCCATTCCAATTCTGGGCGATGTGTTTGTGTCAAAGAAGGGCGAGGGCATCATCGGCATGACCTACAGCGTTTCAGGCGATGCCGATCAGCCGAGCCTCAGCGTCAATCCGCTGTCTGCGCTTGCGCCGGGAATTTTCCGCCGCATCTTTGAAGGATCGATGCCGGTTGCGCCGCAGCCTGCAGCGCCGGCGCAGCCATCGCAGGCAGGCACCAACCAGCCGCCAACGCCGCCACAGCAGTAGATCAGACCGGTTTTACCAGGACATGCTTCTTCTTGCCGCTCGACACTTTGATCGCGCCGGAAGAGGAAACATCTGAAGCTGCCACATTCGCCGATGGGTCGCTGACGGTGACGTCGTTGATCTTGAGGCCGCTGTTCTGAATCAGGCGCCGCGCTTCTCCGTTCGACGAAGCGACATTCGCTTTCACCGCAAGCGCGAGCACGCCCATCGGGAACTCGCTCTTCGGCACTTCGATCGTCGGAAGGCCTTCATCCGTGCCGCCTTCCTCGAACGTGCGACGCGCAGTTTCGGCGGTGGCTTCGGCAGCGGCGCGGCCGTGCAAGATGGCCGTCGCTTCCGTGGCGAGCGTTTTCTTCGCGTCGTTAAGCTCGGAGCCTTCCAGCTTTTCGAGCCGTGTGATTTCCGCGAGCGGCATATCAGTGAAAAGGCGCAGGAAACGGCCGACATCTTTGTCTTCGGTGTTGCGCCAGAACTGCCAGTAGTCATACGGCGACTTCTGCTCGGCGTTCAGCCACACAGCGCCCGCCGCGGTCTTGCCCATCTTTGCGCCGGATGAGGTGGTGATGAGCGGCGTGGTGAGACCGAAGAGCTGCACATTCTCCATGCGCCGTCCAAGATCGATGCCGGAGACGACATTGCCCCATTGATCGGAGCCGGAGGATTGCAGGCGGCAGCCATAACGCTTGTACAGCTCCACGAAATCGTAGGCCTGCATCAGCGAGTAATTGAATTCGAGGAAAGACAGCGGCTGCTCGCGGTCCAGACGCAGCTTCACGCTCTCCATTGTCAGCATACGGTTGACGGAGAAGTGTTTTCCAACCTCGCGCAGGAACGGTATGTATTCGAGCTTGTCCAGCCATTCGGCGTTATCGATCAACATCGCATCGGTCGGACCATTGCCGAACTTCAGCAGATGTTTCACGCCCGTGACGATGCTGTTCTTGTTCTCCTCGATCTTTTCCGGCGTGAGGATGAGGCGTGTCTCGTCCTTGCCGGACGGATCGCCGGCTTTCGTGGTGCCACCGCCCATGAGCAGGATGGGCCGGTGCCCCGCCTGTTGCAGGCGGCGCAGTGTCATAAGCTGCACAAGATTACCGACATGCAGGCTGGAAGCCGTGCAATCGAAGCCGATATAGGCCGTCACGCGCTCCTTCAGGAACAGCGCGTCCAGATCCTCGGGCGCGGAGCAGTCATAATAGGCGCCGCGCTCCACAAAAGTGCGGAGGAATTCGGATTTGAAACTGTGGGCCGCGCCGGACATGGTATGAAACTCAAAGAAGAAGAGCCGGGTCTGTAGCACAAATGGCAGAGGTTCAAAAAGTCATTGGACTGATGAGCGGCACGTCGCTGGACGGCATCGATGCCGCGCTGCTGGAGACCGATGGCGAGGATATCGCGGTGCCCGGTCCGACGCTTGGCATGCCCTACGACGCCGAAACACGCGCCATGCTGCGCGCTGCGCTGGAAGAGGCCAAAAGCGTGGCCGCGGGGGCGCCCGTTCCTTATTCCATCCGCGAGGCGGAGCAGCGGCTAACAGAGGCCCACGCCGAAGCGTCGAAAACGCTGCTGAAAAAGGCCGGGCTGCGCGCGCAGGATGTCTCGCTGATCGGCTTTCACGGGCAGACGATCCTGCATCGCCCGGCGCAGCGCTGGACTTGGCAGATCGGCGACGGCGCGTTGCTGGCGAAACTCACCGGCATCGATGTGGTCAATGATTTCCGTTCGGCGGATGTGAAAGCGGGCGGGCAGGGTGCGCCGCTGGTGCCGCTCTATCATGCCGTGCTCGCACGCAATGCGAAGAAGATGAAGCTGGAACCGCCGCTGGTATTTGTGAACATCGGCGGTGTCGCCAACGTCACTTATATCAATGGCGAAGATGTGCTGGCTTTCGACACCGGCCCCGGCAACGCACCCATCGACGACTGGGCAATGAACCACACGCGGAAACCCGTCGACGAAGGCGGGGCGCTTGCGCGACAAGGCCGCGTGGACGATCGCGCATTGGCCGAGATGCTCGACAACGAATTCTTCGAGAAGGTGCCGCCCAAATCTCTGGATCGTCTGGATTTCGGAATCGACGCCGTGAACGGTTTGTCTCCGGCGGATGGCGCGGCAACGCTTACGGCATTCACCGCGGCGTCCATCGCTCGCGCCCGCGAGCATTTCGCGGATATGCCAACGACATGGATCGTCATGGGCGGCGGGCGGCACAATCCGGTGCTGATGGGCGAATTGCGGTCGCGCGTGAACGCGCCGGTGCTGGTGGCGGAAGACGCCGGCTGGAACGGCGACTTCATCGAAGC
>JANWJQ010000150.1 GCA_025451875.1 Rhizomicrobium sp. | reverse complement strand
GCGGCGATACACCCCCAAGATTGCGGGCGAATTTGACTTGAGCGATGGGGTGCGTCATTGCGGCGGAACGTCGCATAAGTGCCGGGAGAATAAGGAAAAGCCCGATGAATCCGGTGATCGTGATCCCTGCCCGCATGGCGTCCACAAGACTGCCTGGCAAACCGCTGGCCGATATCGCCGGTCAGCCGATGATCGTGCGTGTCTGGAAGCAGGCCATGGCCGCAAGACTGGGGCCGGTGATCGTGGCCGTGGCCGAACGCGAGATTGCCGATGCCGTCGAGAAAGCGGGCGGTACTGCCATCATGACAGACCCCGATCTGCCATCCGGTTCTGATCGCGTGTTTCAGGCGGTCGAAAAATTCGATGAAGCGCACAAGCACGATATTGTGGTGAATCTGCAGGGCGATCTGCCGATGCTCGATCCGGCCTATGTTCGCGCTGTCGCCGATGTTTTGGCACCGACGGGCGCCGATATCGCGACACTTGCCGCAGAGATCGACGATCCAGCCGACTACGACAATCCCTCGGTTGTGAAGCCGGTGGTGACATGGGACGTGACGGGCGATCGCGGCCGCGCGCTCTACTTCACCCGCGCCCGCGCGCCCGCGAACGACGGTCCGCTCTATCATCACATCGGCATCTACGCTTTTCGGCGCGATGCACTGTCGCGCTTTGTGAAATTGCCGCCGTCGCCGCTGGAGAAACGCGAGAAGCTCGAACAGCTGCGTGCACTGGAAGCGAATATGGGCATTGCTGTCGCGCGCGTGGACAGTGTGCCGCTCAGCGTCGATACTCCGGCCGATCTTGAAAAGGCGCGCGCGGTGATCGCCGCTTCCACAAATTGAGTAGGCTATGACTACGTCGTTGATGTCCCGAGCAAAGAAAGTCGCATTCCAGGGTGAACCCGGCGCGTTCGGCAATCAGGCCGCGCGCGAGGCGTTGCCGCAAGCTGCGGCAATTCCGAAACCCTCCTTCGAGGACGCGGTCGATGCAGTGCGGTCTGGCGAAACCGATCTGGCGATCATTCCGATCGAAAATGCGCTGCACGGACGTATTGCCGACATCCACCATCTGCTGCCGGAAGCCGGCCTCTATATCGTCGGCGAACACTTCCTGCGCATTCATTTGCAACTGCTGGGCGTGAGGGGGGCTTCGCTCCAGAGTATTCAGACAGTGTTTAGTCAAGCTCCGGCGCTCAGCCAGTGCCGCAAACTGATCAAAGAGATGAAGCTGCGCGCACAGGAATGGCACGACACCGCGGGCTCCGCGCGCCACGTCGCTGAGTTAAAAGATCCGAGCGCCGCGGCCGTTGCCTCATCTCTGGCGGGCGAACTCTACGGACTCGATATTCTGAAGGCCAATATCGAAGACGAGAAGCACAACACCACGCGCTTCCTCATCATGGCGCGCGAGCCTGATGACGCGCCCTATGACGGAACGCCCGTCGTCACGAGCTTCGTCTTCCGTGTGAAGAATGTCCCCGCCGCGCTTTACAAGGCTATGGGTGGTTTTGCGACCAATGGTGTGAATATGACCAAGCTGGAAAGCTATCAGCTCGGCGGTTCGTTCAATGCCACGCAATTCTATGCCGACATTGAAGGCCATCCGGATGACCGGCTGGTGCGCCTGGCGCTGGAAGAATTGCGGTTCTTCACCAGCAAGCTCTCGATCCTGGGTGTTTACCCCGCGCATTCCTATCGCAAGGATCTGCCTTAATCGGCGGAGACGTCAGAGCTGGTTGAAGGTCTTCCAAGATTCCGGAAGCACATCGGCGGCGGCATGCGGCTCGTCAGGATCGATGGCGCGTGGCGTAAAACTGCTCGCCACGAGAAGATGATCGACAGTGTCGCCGTCACCGAGCGGGAGAAACGCGGTCTCGTGATAAGAGAATGCGGACGGGATCGACGGTGCGACCCAACCGCGTAACGCGAACGGTTCACCCATTGCGCGCACATGTTCATAAGCCGCGCGCGTGGCGCGGCCATAATGCGGATCCAAGGCTTCGATCTCGGTCAGCCGCATGCCTTGAAAGTTCGAGCCGAAGGCCTGCACGCAGGCGTCACCGGCGATACGATATTCGTAGTCTTTGCCACCATCGACGACGCGGATGAGGACGATGTTGCGAAGAAAGGAGGCCATGTTTCGTGGGGTGACTTCATCGCGCGTGGGAAAGCGGCGCGAGCCGCGCAAGTTCTTCCAATAACGGACCGCGAGACTCACGGCTTTGCTATCGAGTGCTTCGTGCGAAACGATCTCGACGGAGGAGGACACAGATCTTTGGTCGCGCGAACGACGCGTTTTCAACCCCACAGACATGGGAGCAGTATCCGCATCAATCTTTAAGAAATTCTGGCGGGAAGCGCGTTCCGGGGAACGCAAATGTTCGATTGCGGAACAATGGGTGCGGTGGTCAGCGAACGAGCGAAACAAATTCCTCGAACTTCCCGTTCGCGCCTGCCGGGATTCTACCGTCGAAATAGGCAAGGCGAATTTCGAAAGGGTGGCCCAGTGACGTCTGCACATGCGCGATGAGGTTATTTTCTTCGCCCGTTGCGAGGGGTCGCTCGGTGACCAGCTTCAACAAAATCCGCGCGCGGCCTTCCTGCACCATCTGATATTGCACGACAGGGGCAAGGGCGCGGAATTTGTGAAAGCCCACGAGCGGCCAGTGCCGCGATCCGTCGGGCATAAGAATAAGATTTCGCTGGCGTCCCAATATGCGTTTGAGGGTCGGCAACCCGCGACCGCAGGAGCATGGTGGCCCTGCCTGTGCGTAGTCGCCGATGTCGTAGCGGATGAGCGGCGTCGCGAAATTGTTCAGATCGGTCAGGACGACACGTCCCGTCTCGCCATCGCCGGCGCGATGGCCGTCTTCGGTGAGAACCTCGACGATCAAATTCTCCGCCATCACATGATAGAGGTCCGAGCTCGCACACTGCATCGCAATGTTTCCAGCCTCCTGCGATGAATACATGTCGGAAACTTCTGCACCGAAAACTCCCTCCGCCTGCGCGCGAACATCCGGCGAAAGCGTCTCGCCGATGGTCAGAATCTCGCGAAGGCTGGGAATGTGAACTCCGTTCGCCGCGCAATGCTGTGCCAGCGCTGCGAGATTGCTGGGATATATAAGAAGCGTTTTCGGCAGGAACGCGCCGATCTGTGCAATCTGATCTTCGATACTGGCCGTGATGGGAATGCCGAGCGCCGGCCCCGTCGGGCGTAGGAGTGCGGCCGGTGCGCCCCAATTTTCCAGCTTCGTCAGCTTCGAGATATTTGCGCGGATCGCGCAGAAGGGGGCCAGAAAATCGCGGTTGTGCCAGAGATGTTCGCGCATCGTCGTCGCCAGCCAGTCGAGTTCACTGTAAGCGGTTCTTCGCACCAGCACAGGCTCCCCCGTCGAACCGGATGTCCGGGTTTCATAGGTCGGCAGATGTGCTTGGGGAATTGCCGTGCAGAAAAGGTCCGTCGCTTGCTGCAATTCACGCCTCGACAGAACAGGCAGCCTCGCAAACCTGTCCGGCGTGGAGAGATCGCCGGCAGTCAGGCCCGCCGCCTGAAGCCTTGCGCGAAATTGCGGCGAATGCATTTCGCAATGGCGCGCCAGCACGACAAGCTTGCGGCGCTGGAGCGCGGTGATCTCCTCGGAGCTTTGCCATTGCGTCGCCTCGAGCATTTGCATCGCCCTGGAGAGCAATTGCACCTGCGTCGTCACGGGTGGAAATCCGCGATGAAGATCGGACAGCGCTCCGCGAGTTCATAGTCGCCGGACGGCGCAAAGCGCGGATTGCAGAATTCCTTGGGCAAATGCGCAAGAAGTTCGCGGCGAGTGATGAACTGATAGATCATCGGTTTGCTGTCATAGGCATCGATTTCTGCGATTTCTTCGAGACCCCAATCCGTCATCCTGCTCAGCGCCTGACGATCGGGAAATTCACGCTGGAAGGTTTGGTGGATGTGCGAGACAGAAACCGCCGGATTCTGCGCTTCGGCTGCCAGCGCCATGGCGAGCCGCCATTTGAACGCGTGAAATCCCGCAATCTTGCCATTCATCGTCCGCGTGCAAACTTCGGCAACTGTTTCGCCCGGCTCTGGTGTCTCATAGAGGCGTATGGCGATGCGCGCACCGGGAAGAAGCAGCCGGGCAAGCTGCGAAAAGAAGGTCGCGTGTTCGGCAAGCCCGATTCCTGCCAATACCCCGTCGCCGATCGCGGCCGAGAATTCGCGGGTTTGAAGCGGCATGTCGAGCCAGTTGCCGTGGAGCGCCTTGCGCTTTTCGGTATCGCCCGGCCACGCATTGGCGATCATCTTTCTGCTGAGATCGACAGCGACTGTCGTCTCGCCGACATCCGCGAGCTCCGCTGTCACGCCAAGCAAAAGAACGCGTTTTTCATAGCCTGCGATCGCGCCGCGATAGGCCGAGACGATCTGATCGTCCGGCCGCAACGGTGGCTTCAGCCGGGTCCAGCGTCGGTGAAATCCTAGGGGATTTCCGTCACTCATCGCTCCGCCCAATTGCGGATCAGGTGATGCGCAATGGCGACGGGCGGCGGCATGCGGATCCTGTCGCTCGTATCGCCCGCAAGAAGCCGCTTCGCGCGATCCTTTTCCAGCCAGAATGCTTCGGCGATCTCATTGGGATCGATGGTGATGTCGCGGCCTTCCGCCTCGGCATAACACCCGATCATCAGCGACGAGGGGAACGGCCACGGCTGCGTGGTGAAATAGGTGACGTTCCTTACGCGCACGCCAGCTTCTTCGTGAATTTCACGCGCGACGGCTTCTTCGATCGTTTCACCTGGCTCAATAAATCCTGCGAGCGCCGAAAAGAACCCCGGCGGAAATTGCTTGCCGCGCCCCACGAGGCATGCATCGCCATGCGTTGCCAGCATGATGACGACAGGATCGGTCCGCGGAAAATGCTCGGCATTGCAGTTGGGGCAAGCGCGCTTGTAACCGGCGTCTGCGATCGTCGTTTGATGGCCGCAGCGCGCGCAGAAACCATGGCGTTCATGCCAGTCGATCATCGCCTTGGCCTGACCCAAAATTGCTATGTCTGTCTCCGGTAATCCCGCAGTCATCGCGGTCATGCGCATTTCCTTGAACTGACCAAGTCCTGCGAGCGGGCCTTCATTGGCCGGATCGCGTGCGGCGCTGACGTCGAGCGCGAACAGCGCACGTTCGCCCTCCAGCCCCAACAGAACAGAAGGCGCGCCGGGAGCGGCGAGGCTCTCGCAGAGGCCCGGCTTTAGAAATCCGGTTTCCAGTGGACCTTTCTCCGGTCCGATCAGGAAAGGCTGCAATTTCCACATCGGAAGGATGAGAGAGGTGGGATCGCGCAGTTTTGCGGCAACCCATTCGGCATCGGTGCGCTTTTCGCTTGCGCGGTTGAGTGGATTTCCACAAAACGGGATCATGAAAGCCTCAAAACGATTGCTGTTGCGGTAACGTCGCATTGTCGGTGCGCGCGTGCTAGTGGCTGTTTCTCATGACGATCCTGCTTTTTACCATCTTTATTTTGCTTGCCCTCGTAGCCGTCGGCTTCGCGGTGTGGCCACTGCTGCGCGGACCATCCGCGCACGGTCGCGCGCTCCTTGTAGGCGCTGTCGCGGCATTGGTGCTGGGACTTGGCCTGGGTTCTTATGTGTTGCTCGGATCGCCCGGGCTTGCATTGCGCAGCCTGACGGGGCCTCAGGACAACGATATTCGCGGTCTCGTCTCGGTGCTGGCCCGTCGCGTGTTGCAAAGACCCGAAGATGCGCATGGCTGGGCGTTGCTCGGCCGCGGCTATCTCACGCTCAACGATCCGTCTGATGCCGCTGCCGCGTTCAAGCGTGCGCTCATGGTGACGCCGCCGGCACAAAGAACCGAGCTGTTGTCGGCTTATGCCGAGGCGTTGACGCTCGCATCGAGCGGTGCAGTGTCGCCGGAAGCGGAAGCCGCCTTCACCGATGTGCTAAAAGCCGATCCGCGCGATCGAGCAGCGCGTTTCTATTTGGGGCAGGTTGCAGCGCAGCGGGGTGACAATGCGCGCGCGCTGGCTCTGTGGAGCAGTCTCTTGCAGGAAATTCCTTCCAGCAATCCTCTGCACGACATGTTGTTAAACCGCGTTGCGGCGCTGCGCGCGCAAACGGGAATGGCGCCCGACATCAACGCTATGGTTGAAGGTTTGGCGGCGCGTCTGAAAGCCCGTCCCAATGATGCGCCGGGATGGGCGCGTCTGGTGCGCGCCTATTCTGTGTTGGGGAAAAAGAAAGAAGCGCAGCAGGCTCTATTGGATGGCCGCGCGGCGTTGAAGACCGATGCAGCCGGTCTTGCCGCGCTCAACGCCGAAGCGGCGAACGATCGTCTCTGAAAGCAAAACGGCGGCCCGAAGACCGCCGTTCCATGTTCTGCGATAACAGACGCTTACGTCGGCACACGGCCTTGCCACACAGGCCAACAATTGCTTTTGCCCTTGGCCTTCGCCGTATCGTAGAGCTTCATCTGCGCGTCTTCGGCGTTCGAGCCGGTCGCGGTCGCCATGTAGTCATGCGATCCGGCGCACCAGACATAGAATTGGTGGGTGCCCGCCGCATAGAAATCCGTCTGGTGGCTGGAGGTGAAATTGGCGGCAACAGCCACGCCTGCCACCGCGAAAAGGATGCCGCCTGCGACCGCCCCGATGATCCGTCCGATACTCATGCGCTAAACTGCTCCTCAGATGGACCGTCTCAAGCGGTCCTTCAGGTTCTGGGCCGGAGCAAACTCCAGCCTCGTTGTCCCATCTCGGTGTGCGGCGCCCCCCAGGCCAAGCCTTCGATTCCCTGTCGAAAGCTCTTAATTCGCCGCAAGGTATATGCTGCGAGCGGAGCTGTCATCCCTTTTTTGCAGGTTCCTCAGACTCTTAGACGAATCGTGATGAACGCTAGATTCTCAGCGGTTCCACGCCCTCGAACCGGACCGCGGCTTCAATCTCGCCCGCCGCTGCCTCGACCTGTTGGGCGTCCCGGCCCCGCACCACCAGCTGCGTGCCCGGGCCGCCTTCCCGGTAGAACGGATAGCTCCCGACCGACACGGTTTTATGACTGGACTGGATCTGGGCCAGCGCGGCGGCGATCTGTCCCTCCGGCAGATGCGCTTCCACCGTCGCCACATGAACGATGGCGCCGCGTTCCAGACGCGATGAGAGCTCTTCCAACATCGCCTTCATCACCATCGGCACACCGGCCATCACGAACACATTGCCGATCTGAAAACCCGGTGCGGTGGAAACACTGTTCTTGATGAGCGAAGCGGTATCAGGGATGCGCGCCATGCGTTTGCGCATCTCGTTGAAATCGTCCGGGTTTTTGTAGCGCGCAGCCATCAGCGCCATGGCTTCGGGGTGATAGTCGATGCCGACACCGAACGCCTTCGCTACCGCATCGGCGGTGATGTCGTCATGTGTCGGGCCGATGCCACCGGTCGTAAAGACATAGGTATATCGCGCGCGAAGTGCGTTGAGCGCCGCCACGATCTCGCCTTCCGCATCAGGCACCACACGGCACTCGCGTAGGTCGATGCCCATCGCGCCCAGGAAACGGGCGATGTAATTGGTATTTGTGTCCTGTGTACGGCCCGACAGGATCTCGTCGCCGATGACGAGAATGGCCGCGGTGATGGTGCCGTTTTCCTGCATGGGTTCCCGGAAAATTCACCCTTCTGGCGCGCTTCACCCTGCGGGTGTAAGAAATCCTTGAGTTCCAAACGCTAGTAAGCAGGAGGGCCCGCTGCAAGCGGCCCTTCAAAAAGACCAGGCAGAGCCCATATGTCCGAGATGCCCGATCAGGAAATTTTCGAAGCCGCCCGCCGCGCGGGCGTCGGCGTCACTTTGCATGGCCCAGAAGCCTTCGAAGGCATGCGCAGGGCCGGCCGCATCGCCGCCGAGGTGCTCGACCTGATGGTGGCGGAAGTCAAACCAGGGGTTACCACGGCCTATCTCGACAAGATCGCTTACGATTATGTGATTGCACAAGGCGCGGTTCCGGCTTGTCTCGGCTATCGTGGCTATCGCCACACGCTTTGCACTTCCATCAACCACGTGGTCTGTCACGGCATTCCCAACGACAAGCCGCTGCGCGACGGTGACATCATCAATATCGATGTCACTGTCATCGTGGATGGCGGATGGCACGGCGATACCTCGCGAATGTATCTGGTCGGCGATGTGAAGCTGAAGGCCAAGCGCCTTGTCGATATCACTTATGAATCGATGATGCGTGGTATTGCTGTCGTGAAGCCTGGCGCCACGACGGGCGACATCGGTCACGCCATCCAGAGCTATGCGGAGGGCGAAGAGCGCTGTTCTGTGGTGCGCGATTTCTGTGGACATGGGCTGGGCAAGGTTTTTCACTCCCTGCCGAATATCGTTCACTATGGCCGCCCCGGCTATGGGATCGGTTTGAAGCCGGGCATGTTCTTCACCATCGAGCCGATGATCAATGTCGGCGGCTATGGTGTGAAGATTCTGAACGACGGATGGACGGCCGTGACGCGCGACCGTTCGCTTTCCGCCCAGTTCGAACATTCGGTGGGGGTTACCGAGGATGGCGTCGAAGTCTTCACAAAATCGGCCAAAGGCTACGACAAGCCCCCATATCTTTGACGTTTCGCAAGACTTTGTCACCGTCGAGACCGAGACGCCCGCGCCCCACTATCTTGGGCATCGCGCAAGGCTGCGTGATCGCTTCCTGAATGGCGGCGCGGATGCACTGCCCGATTATGAAATGCTCGAACTGGTGTTGTTCGCCGCCATTCCACGCGGCGATCTGAAACCCTTGGCGAAGGCGTTGCTCGCGCGCTTTGGCTCTTTCGACGAAGTTATCTCCGCCCCGCGCGAACGATTGCTGGAAGTCAAAGGGGTTGGCGATGCGGTGATCGCGCAGTTGAAGGTGATCGAAGCCGCTGCCTTGCGGCTGTCGAAGGCCAAGCTGCTCGGCAGGCCGGCGTTATCGTCATGGGCAGCGCTACTCGATTACGTCACGGCCGCGATGGCGCGGAACAATCATGAGGAATTCCGCGTCCTCTTTCTCGATCGCAAGAACGCGCTGATCGCAGATGAAGTGCAGGGGCAGGGTACGGTCGATCACACCCCCGTCTATCCGCGCGAGATCGTCAAGCGCGCACTGGAGCTCTCGGCCTCCGCCATTATCCTTGTGCACAATCATCCAAGCGGCGATCCCACACCGTCCAAGGCGGACATCGACATGACGCGTGAGATCGCCAACGCCGCCCAGGCGCTGCGCATCGCCATCCACGACCACATCGTCGTGGCACGGGGCGGGGTGCTGAGTTTTAAGTCGCTGGGGCTTCTGTAACACCGCACCGGCCCTGCTATAACCGCGCCGTGGTGCGGGGATTCTGGGGACCATGTGGCGCCTCTGGCTGCTTCGGGCGGCTCAACTGATCGGAAGTCTTGTGGGTGCGGTGGTGCTGGCAACATTGCTGGCCACGGCATCGCACCCGTCGCATGGCGTCTCGTCGTTTCTGTCCGCCTTTTTGGCAAAACTTCTTGCGGTCTTGAGCGGCGACTTTGGCCAGAGCGCTACTACTGGTGCGTCGGCAATGACTGCCGCACTGACCGCTTTTCCCGCCACCCTTCAGCTGCTTTTGGCTGGGGTGATCGTTGCGCTGCTGCTGGGAATTCCACTCGGCGTCTTCCTTAGCGCCAGCCGTACGCTCCGTGCCGCTGCACCTCTCATGCAGATCATCGCCGCAACACCGGTCTTTGTCGCCGCGCTGGCGCTGATCTGGATCGCCGTGCGCGTGCTGGATTGGAACGAAACCTCGCAGGCAAGTGCGTTGTCATGGGCCGGGCTGATGCGATCCGCGGATTGGAGCACTGCATTACGCGCTTTTGCACTGCCGGCGCTCACCGTGGGTGCCGCGGGTGCAGCCAGCGTGCAACTTTCGATACGGCGGGCGGCGGTGCGCGCGTGGTCCGCCCCTTATCGCAATGGGCTGCGCATGATGGGGCTTGGTACTTTCGATATCGACCTGCGCTATGCGGTACCAGACGTTGTTGCCGCACTGCTGCGCGATGCGGGTGAAATCGCGCTGGCACTTATTTCTGCGGCAGCCGTAGCCGAGTGGGTTTTCCATCGAGACGGTGCGGCGGTGCTGTTCCTGAAATCGGCGGCCTTCGGCGACTGGAATGTCGCAGCGGCAATCCTGTTTGTCTTTGCGGTGATCAAGCTTGTCGCGCAATTTGTGTGTCTTGCGGTGTCATGGTTTGTCGCGCCGGACGAGGGCGTCTGATGAGCGCGGCGGAGGACATCTGGAGCGGCCCGCGGGAATCGCGCCTTCGTGTGGTCATTAGTGCAATCGGATTGTCGGGCGCGGGGTTCATCGCCGTGATCGTGGCGCTGAGCGATGTTATCGCGCGCGCACCGGCGGGTGCTGTGAAAGTCGGCCCCCCATCGCATGTTCCGGATGTGATGTACGCTTTCGGCACCGACGTCTTGGGCCGGGATATCTTGAGCGAGACTGTACACGCGCTCGCTGTCACCTTCTCCAGTGGTTTGGTGGCCGCGGCCATCGCGATTGTCGTAGGAGCGGTGGCGGGCTTTGCGGCCGTGCGTGCGCCGCTGCGGTTGGGCGTCGCGCTTCGCGGTATCGTTGGCGTGCTGGGTGCGTTGCCGGTGTTGTTGCTCGCGATTGTTGTCGTCGGCTTGACGAGCCACGAATTTGCGCCGATCGCCGCGGGCCTCGCCGCATCGCCCTCGATCTTCAATCGCAGCTTCGACCGTGCGATGCGGCTTGCCCGGTCACGCCACGCCGAGTATGCGCGCGCCACAGGCATTCCTGCATCGACCCTTTTGCGCCGCGACCTTGTCTATGAAGTGCGTGGCAATTTCATCAATGTCGCAGGCCGCGCATTTGCCTCCACGACGATTGCGCTCGCGACGTTGAGTTTTCTGGGGTTTGGGGCGATGCCGCCACATGCCGATCTTGGACTGATGATCGCGTCCGCGCGCGCGAATTATCTCGAGTTGTGGTGGCCCGCCCTGTTTCCGGCGTTGGCGTTGATCCTGCTCATCCTCTTTGCCCGGCTTGCGGCGGCGCTGGATGAAGGCGAGCCGCCATGAGCGAAATGCTCCTGCGCATCCGCGATTTCACGCTGGCACGTTCCGGCGCGGCCAAGCCGCAGATCGAGAATTTTTCGCTCGCGTTGGCGCCGGGCGACACGCTGACGCTTCTGGGCGAGAACGGCTCCGGCAATAGCGCGGTGTTGCGCTTGCTCGCACAACCACTGCCGCGTGGCGCTGCTGCGAGCGGCACGATCCAGCTTCGCGACAATCCGGAACAGACGATCGGCAAACGCACATTACTGGATCTGCGTACTGCTTACCTTCCGGGACCGCACGCCAACGTCCTCAATCCGCATGCGAGCGTGCTGTCCCAGCTTGTGCTGATCATTGCGCGCAAATTGCGCCAACCCCGCGCGAGTGCGCAGGCGGAGCTTTCGCTAGCCCTTGGCCGGTTGCCGGGCGCGCCCGCGCCAGAAGCGCTAGATCTACTTCCGGCACTGGTTGCGCCGGAAGCGCTTGGTGTGGGGCTTTTGGCCGCCGCGATGGCGCAAACACCCGATCTGGTGCTGGCGGACGACCCGCTGGGAGAACTCTCGCCAGCGCATGCCCGCGCGCTGGCCGAGGTTCTCAAAGCTGAACAGAAACGCCTTGGCTTTGCGCTTCTTTATTCGGCCGCGCGTGCGGAGGCCGCCAATCTTCTGGGTGGCAATCTGATCGTGCTGCGCTCAGGGCGCATCGTGGAAGAAGGATCGGTTTCACGCCTGGCGACGGCGCAATCGCACGCATACACGCAGACATTGTTCCGTACCACCGCCACCGGTGAGAAAAGTCCGGATCGCAGTACGGCGCGTGGAGAGCCGCTGCTGCGCGTGCAGAACATTCAGTTCGCCACCCGTGGCAAGCCAAGTGCGCGCGACAAGCTGAATTTCGAATTGCGGCGCGGTTCGTCCCTGGGGCTCATCGGGGAGATCGGTTCTGGCCGCCGCGCGCTTGCGCGTGCTTTGCTGGGGCTCGATCCCGTCGCGGCTGGGCGGGTCGTCTTTGATCAAGTCGACATCGGAGTCCTGAGCACCGGCATGATCGCGCGGCTGCGCCGCCGTGTGACCTTCATCACGGGCGACGATGACGCACTCGATGCGCGCATGACGATCTTCGATACGGTGTCCGAGCCCTTGCGCGCCCACCTGGCCATGCCGCGCGATCTCGTCGCTCATAATCGCGATGCGGCCTTGAAACGCGTCGGGCTGGCGGCGCTTCCGGGCAGCCGGACCGTGGCATCCCTGACGCCTTTCGACAGGCGGCGATTGCAGATCGCGCGGGCCATCGTCAGCCAGCCTTTGCTGGCGGTGATCGACGAACCGCTGCGGGGGCTGGATGCTTTCGCCCAATCGGTGGTGCGCGACCTGTTGCGCAATTTCCGCTCCAATGAGGGGTCGGCTATGCTCGTCATCACCTCGGATTTCGGGCTGGCACGCGCCTTCTGCGAGGACGGCTTTGTCTTCAAGGATGGCCGTATCGTGGAGCGTGGTCCGATCGCCCAACTGCTTCGTGCGCCACAGGATGCCCAGACCAAAAAGCTGATCGAAGCGGTCGCCGCAGCGCCGGTAACCGTCGCGCCGGACCCGCCTGTGTCCCCGCCGTCCGATCCGGAGCCATTGTCCCAGCCAGTGCCAATGGTTCCGGAAGGCTGATTTTGCGGCAGATCCTGCATCGCAATACAAAGCTTCAATCCGGCGAAACCATGCTCTAAAACGAAGGCATGAACAGTCTTTCCGATATTCGTTCGAGTTTCCTCGAATTCTTCCACACCAACGGCCACGACATCGTGCCGTCGTCCCCGCTCGTCCCGCGCAACGATCCCACGCTGCTTTTCACCAATGCCGGCATGGTGCAGTTCAAGAACCTGTTCACGGGTCAGGAGAAACGCCCCAATCCGCGCGCGACCTCCGCGCAGAAATGCGTGCGCGCCGGCGGCAAGCACAACGACCTCGACAATGTCGGCTACACCGCGCGCCATCACACCTTCTTCGAGATGCTGGGGAATTTCTCCTTCGGCGATTATTTCAAGGACGATGCCATCGCGTTCGCCTGGAACCTGATCACCCGCGAATATGGGATCGCCAAGGATCGTCTCTGCGTCACAGTCTATGCCGATGACGACGAAGCCTTCGGCATTTGGAAGAAGGTGACGGGTTTCGCGGACGAGAAGATCATTCGCATCGGCACCTCGGCCAATTTCTGGTCCATGGGCGATACCGGTCCCTGCGGTCCCTGCTCGGAGATTTTCTACGATCACGGCTCGCACATCGAAGGCGGCCCACCCGGGTCGCCGGATGAAGATGGCGACCGGTTTGTCGAGATATGGAATCTCGTCTTCATGCAGTTCGAGCAGCATGCGAACGGCACGCGCGAGAAGCTGCCCAAACCATCGATCGACACCGGCATGGGCCTGGAGCGCATCACCGCCGTGATGCAGGGCGTGCATGATAACTATGACATCGATCTCTTCCGCCATCTCATCGCCGCTTCCGCCGAAGCCAGCGGATCGTCCGCGACGGGCGGCCATGCCGCCAGCCATCGCGTGATTGCCGATCATCTGCGCTCGACATCGTTCCTGATCGCTGATGGTGTGCTGCCGTCGAACGAGGGCCGCGGCTATGTGCTGCGCCGGATCATGCGCCGCGCGATGCGCCATGCGCATCTCATCGGCGCAAAAGACCCGCTGATGTACCGCCTCGTTCCCGCGCTGGTCGCGGAAATGGGCGCGGCCTATCCCGAACTCAATCGCGCTCAGGCTCTCATCACCGAGACGCTGAGGCTGGAGGAAATCCGTTTCCGCGAGACCTTGGTGCGCGGCCTCAAATTGCTGGATGAAGCGACCGGCACGTTCAAGAGCGGCGACAAGCTCGCGGGCGAAACGGCTTTCAAGCTTTACGATACTTACGGCTTCCCGCTCGATCTTACTGAAGATGCCCTGCGCGCGCGCGGCATTGGCGTGGATACCGATGGCTTTACCGCTGCGATGCAGAAACAGAAGGCCGAAGCCCGCAAGGCGTGGGCCGGTTCGGGCGAAGCGGCCGACGACAAGATCTGGTTCGAGCTGCGCGACGAATTGGGCGCGACGGAATTCCTCGGCTATGACGCCGAAGAAGCGGAAGGCAACATCGTCGCCATGCTGAAGGATGGTGCGCGGGTGAAATCCGCGAAGACCGGCAATACCGTTCTGCTGCTTACCAACCAGACGCCGTTCTATGCGGAATCGGGCGGGCAGGTCGGCGATCAGGGCGCGATTTTCTCCGGCAGGGGCGCGCAGGGCGCGGTCACGGATACCGAAAAGAAGAACGGACTGCATGTCCATGTCGTGCGCGTGACGGGCGGCGAATTCCATTTGGGCGATGCGGTGGAACTGCGCGTCGATGGCGAGCGTCGCCGTGCGACACGTGCCAACCACTCGGCGACGCATCTTCTGCATGCGGCGCTGAAGCGCGTGTTGGGTCCGCATGTCAGCCAGAAGGGCTCGCTCGTCGCGCCGGACCGGTTGCGCTTCGACTTCGCACACCCCAAGGCGGTCACACAGGATGAACTCGATCGTATCGAGAACCAGGTCAATGCCGTGGTGCGCCAGAACTCCGACGTCTCCACCCGCCTGATGCCGACCGATCAGGCGATCGAGGCGGGCGCGGAAGCGCTGTTCGGCGAAAAGTATGGCGATGAAGTGCGCGTGCTCACCATGGGTGACGACAGCGACACCGCCAACAAATCCTATTCCGTCGAGCTTTGCGGCGGCACGCATGTGCGCCGCCTGGGTGATATCGGCATCTTCACGATCCTCGGCGAAAGCGCTGTGGCGGCGGGCGTTCGGCGCATCGAGGCGCTGACATCCGAAGGCGCGCGGCGCTGGCTTTCCGATCAGGCGGAGCTGGCGCGCGAGGCCGCCGCCGCATTGAAAACAAGTCCCGCCGAATTGCCCGCGCGCGCGCTGGCCTTGTCGGAAGACCGCCGCAGGCTGGAGCGCGAACTGGCCGATGCGAAGAAGGCGCTGGCACTTGCCGGACCTTCGCGCGGCGAAACAGGCGATGCTGCAAAAGAAATCGCCGGTGTGAGAGCCGTGTTGCGCGTCGTCGAAGGCGTGAACGCGAAAGACCTCAAAGGTCTTGCCGACGACGCCAAGATGAAGATCGGATCCGGTGTCGTCGCCTTCGCCGCGGTGGCCGAAGGCCGCGCATCGCTGGTTGTTGGCGTCACCGACGATCTCACCAAGCGCATCAGCGCCGTCGATCTCGTCAAGCTTGGCGCCGAAGCGCTCGGCGGCAAGGGCGGCGGTGGACGGCCTGACATGGCGCAGGCCGGCGGTCCCGATGGCGCCAAGGCGCAAGCCGCGCTCGATGCCATCGCCAAGCGACTCGGCGAACTCGCGCCCGTATGACCAAAGCCGCGCCGGAAACCTTGCGCCGGCGCGCCTATATCGTGCTCGAGGGAGGGCGCGCGGGCGGGTTGCCGGGCGGCCTCGTTGAAGCGGGATTGATCGTTCTGATCATCGCCAACGTGGTTGCATTCACGTTGCAAAGCATCCCCGAAATGCGCGCGGGGTACGGACAGGCACTCGACAGGTTCGAGGTCGTGTCGGTCACGATCTTCGCGCTCGAATATCTGCTGCGGCTGTGGGTGTCGGCGGAAGAGGCCACGGTCGCTTCGCAAGGCGAGATCGCGGGCCGTCTGCACGCCGCGACGCGGCCGATGATGGTCATCGACTTCATCGCCATCGCGCCGGCCATCGTTCAGTTTTTCGTGCCGTTCTTCGATCTGCGCGTACTGCGGCTGATCCGCGTGTTCCGCCTTCTGAAGATCGCGCGCTATTCGCCGGCGCTCACCACGCTTGGCAAGGTCATCGTTGACGAGCGGCATGCGCTGTACGGAACGATCCTGCTTCTCCTCTGCGCGATGACATTCGCGGCGGCGGCGATGCATGCCGCGGAAGGCAACATCCAGCCCGATCTGTTTGGCACCATTCCGCTGGCCATGTGGTGGGCGATCACGACGCTGACCACGGTAGGCTATGGCGATGCGGTTCCTATCACGCTTGCTGGCCGCATGATCGCGGGTGTTACAATGATCGCGGGGCTCGGATTGTTCGCGCTTCCCGTCGGCATCATCGCCACAGGCTTTGTGAGCACCATCCACCGCCGCGACTTCAACGTCACCTTCGGCATGCTGGCGCGCGTGCCGTTGTTCAAGGATTTCGACGCGCAGACGATCGGGGAGATTCTCGATCTGCTGCGTTCGCAGAATGTCGGTCCCGGCGAGGTCATCTCCGCGGAAGGCGAGCGCGCGGCGGCGATGTATTTCATCGTGTCCGGCTCAGTGCAGGCTCAACTGCCCGGGCAAACCATCCGCTTCGAATCCGGAGACTTCTTCGGCGAGCTGGCGCTGCTGCGCGAGACGATGCGCGTTGCCACCATCACCTCGTTGACGCCAACCCGGCTCCTGGAGCTTTCCGCCGACGATTTCGAAACCCTGATGCGCCGCCACCCCAATCTCAGGCGGCGCGTTCAAAAACGTGCCGGCGAGAAAATGCGCGCCATCGCCGAAGCCGTTGCGATTTCCGACGAAGAGATCGCGGCGGCAAAAAAGGCTTGCACGGAGATCGACTAGGATCTCCGTGCGCCAAACTCACGGCGTGTAATAGATCGCGATCTTGTTGCCGGTGGGGTCGCGCAGATAGGCGCCGTACCAGCTTTCTTTTTCCGGCGGACGGAAACCCGGCGCGCCTTCGTCCGAGCCGCCATGGGTGAGGCCCGCCTTGTGCGCGGCATCCACCTTCGCCTTCGAATCCGTCTTGAAGGCGATCATCATGCCGTTGCCCGATGTCGCAGGTTGTTTGTCGAAAGGCGGGCAGACGAAGACGTTGTGGTCGTCGCTGCCTTTCGGCCCATAGCCGATCCAGCCGCCGTCCGAGAATTTGCGCTCCTCGCCCACGGCGCCCAGCACCGCGTCGTAGAATTTGCCCGAGGTTTCCGTGTCTTTCGCCCCGATGGTGATGTACCCGATCATGTCGTCCTCTCCGTGATTTTCCCCAAGCGACTGAAAACTCTTGATTTTCCCCCTGAGGTTGAATTTCGAAATATGGGGGGTACCCCCCTGTTCTTTCCGGCTGATCGGATGGCGATCAACACAGCCGAACATGGCCTTGGTGTTAGAACAAATCAAGAACACAAAGTCAAGGTGGGGGTTGCATCACATGCATGGCCTGGCGCGGCAGGCAGGCGCTTGGAGAAAATTGCGGCCTGCGCTCAAAGCGCCGGATCGGTGATCGCCACCATCAGGCCGGCCGCCTGCGCGAGCCTGTCGATCTGTTCGGGCGGCAGGTCCGCGATGGCCTTGGTAAGCCGCGCCAGCCTGCGCCTGCGGCCCGCTTCCATCAGCGAACGGCCTTTGCGGGTGAGCGAGATTTCCTGCGAGCGCCGGTCGATGGGCTTGCGCGCGACCAGACCCAGCCGTTCCAGCTCGCTCACCAGTTGCGACATGGTGGGCGGCTTCACCTGTTCGGCAGTCGCCAGCGCGCCCAGTGTTTGCGGCCCGCCGAACGCCAGAACCGACAGCACCGAAAGCTGCGCGCCGGTGACGCCGGAGGCGACATCTTCCTTGCGCACATAGCGCAACAGGCGGATGGCGGCGGCGTGAAGCTGGTCGGCCACCTGTTCGGTGCGCATGGAAGGCTTGGCCACTTGACGCGGTCTCCGATAGTTAGGTAACCTAACAATGTGCAGACCTAAGGATAGGCCGCATCGCTTGGGCGGCAAAGGGGAGGGTGCGATGGCAACGCTCGCAGGCCGCAAGCTGGTGCAGGTGGCGCTGACGGTGAAGGATCTGGACCGCGCACGGATTTTCTATCGCGACACGCTCGGTCTGAAGCTGTTGTTCGAGGCGGGACACATGCTGTTCTTCGATATCGGCGGGCAGCGGCTGATGGTGGGTCTCGCCGAGCAGCCCGGCAAACCGGTGGGCAGCGGCACTTACATCTATTTCGATGCGCCCGATCTTCCGGCGCTTGTGCCGGCGCTGAAAGCCAAAGGCGTGGAGATGATCGGCAACACCGAAACACTCCAGCGCACCGATACGCACGAACTGAAGCTGCAATTCTTCAAGGATCCCGATGGAAATGAGATCGGGCTGATGGGGATGGTGGCGATTTAGCCTTGAATCACCCTCTCCCCCCAAAGGAGGAGAGGGAGATTCTTTGTTGAGGGATCGACACAAACAAAAACGGCGCGGAAATTATCCGCGCCGTTTCGTTTTATGAACTGCGAAGTTTACGCCATCGCCTTCTTCAGGTTCTCATCGACCTTGTCGAGGAAGCCTTCGGTGGTCAGCCACTTCTGGTCGGGGCCGACGAGGAGGGCGAG
>JANWJQ010000149.1 GCA_025451875.1 Rhizomicrobium sp. | reverse complement strand
CTGGAAGGCAATTTCACCATGCTCGATCACGGGCACGGCGTATTTACCGAATATCTTCACCAGAGCGAGTTTCGCATTAAAGAAGGCGACGTCGTTGCGCGCGGACAGGTTATCGGTCTCGTCGGTCAAACAGGCCGCGCGACCGGTCCGCATTCGCATTGGGGCATGAACTGGTTTCAGCTCAAGCTCGATCCATCGCTCTATACGCGCACACCCGCGCCGGACAAGCTCTAGGCTTCGGATTGCGCGGCCAGCGCCTTGGCGCGCTTGCCGCGGATCTTGTCGCCGGGCTTGGGCCAGCGGCGGTGAATCCATAGCCATTGCGAAGGTCGCGCGCGCACCATCTGTTCGATGCTTTCAGTGATCTTGATGGTCAGCTGGTGCATGTCCTGGTCGTGGTCGTCGCCCGGCGCAAATTCGATCGGCGGATGGATCGTCACGCGGAATCGGGCTCCGCCCACGCGCTCATTGGATGTCGGCAGAATGATGCAGTTCAGCTTGAGCGCGAGCGCTGCTGGAGCAGGCGTCGTCATCGCGTCCCGGCCGAAGAACGGTGCTGGAAGTCCTTCATTCGTCTTTTGATCGACCAGGATGAGAATGGATTTTCCCGCGCGCAGCAGCGAGAAGATGCGCCGCGTCCCCTGCGCGCCCTTGGCGATCTGATCTTTTGGACCGTTCGCCATGCGCTGGCGCACCATCCAGCGATCGACATAAGGATTGTTGAGTGGGCGATAGACTTCGCCGCCTTCGACGCCGTGTTGCGCGGCAGCGAAGGGCATGGTCTCCCAATTCGCGAAGTGACCCGACACGAACATGACACCTTTGCCGCTCGCGACCGCCTTATCGACGATTTCGATGTTCGCGACCTGCAATCGCGGATCGGAACCATGCATCGAAAGCTTATCGAGATGGGCATATTCCGCGATGGTGCGCCCGAGATTGTCCCACATCTCCAGCAGGATCGCTTCGATCTCCGCGCTGGTCTTTTCTGGGTAAGCCTTTTGAAGATTGTCCCGGCCGCGTTGCGAGGTCCGCGTGCGATAGAAGATGTTGCGGCCAAGCCAGCCGCCCAGTGCCGACGCGCCGTCCAATCCGAACAATCTGAAGAGGCCGATGAAGGTGAAAAACACCGCCGCTTCCGCGCGATAGCGCAGCATCTTGGCGAAGGGCATTTTCGGGATCGGCGTGATCTCGCTCATCTTCTCGCGCTATGGCGTGCGCGGGGCGATCCTGTCAAGCAGTGCGTCCAGCGCTGCCCGGTCCTCGAACGCCGCGCGTACCGGGATAAACCGCACGTCTTCGCGTTCCGCCGGTGTTAACCGCACGAAATCTTTCTCGGTTGTAACCAGCGATGCGTTCGCCGCCTTGGCCCGTACCCGCAACCGGGCAAATTCGGCGGCGGTATAGGCATGGTGATCTTCGTAAGCCCGCTTCTCGACGATTTCCGCGCCGAGTGCGCGCAAGGTCGCGAAGAATTTCTCCGGCCTGCCAATGCCCGCGAAGGCCAGCACACGCTGTCCGGCGACGCCGGGTGCATCGACGGGAACAAGCGTCGCGCGCAGCACCGATCCAGTGAAGCCCGGCAGGTTCGGTGCGCCGTCGCCGACCAGAACCACTGCTTGCGCGCGGGCAAGGCCGAGTGTCACGTTTTCGCGCAAAGGGCCGGCCGGAAGAATGCGCCCATTGCCGAAACCGGTCTGCGCATCCACCACGATGATGGAAAGATCTTTCGCCAGCGAAAAATTCTGGTGGCCGTCGTCCATGACGATAACGTCGGCGCGTTCACTATCGGCGAGCTTCGCGCCTGCCGCGCGGTCGCGCGAGACGATCACAGGCGCGGCACCGGCAAGAAGCAATGCCTCGTCGCCGGTTTCCTCAAACGTATCGTGCGCGGGGTCGATAATGCCGGGGCCGTGCATCTTGCCGCCATAGCCGCGCGTCAGAATCATCGTTCGCTTGCGCCGTTCGATCAGTGCACGCGCGATGGCGATGGCGACGGGCGTCTTGCCTGAGCCGCCGGCCGTCAGATTTCCGACGCAGATGGTTTTCGCAGTGGCGCGATAGGGATGTGCGGTGGACGCTTTCCAAGCAACGGTGGCGCCATAGGCCCAACCCAGCGGTGTCAGCGCCGCAACCGCGAGCTTCGCCGTGTAGTCCTTCTCTTCCCAGAACTCAGGGGTCCGCATGGAGGAGTGCCTCTACCGCCGCAATCGTTTTGCCGACGGCCCCCCCGAGAGCCGCAGCCGCCTGTGCCGCGGCTTCGCCCATTGTCTTGGCGTCATTCGGATGTTCGATCAACCTTTTTGACATCGCGGCGATCTCCGCAGCGGTTGCCACGCGGCCCGCGCCCTGCGCGGACAATATGGCGTTATAGGCTTGCGTGAAATTTTCCGTATGCGGGCCGGTCAACACCGCGCAACCCAGCCGCGCCGGCTCAAGCGGATTTTGCCCACCGTGCGGTATCAGGCTTCCGCCGATGAACGCGAAAGGTGAGAGGCGGTAGAGCAAGCCCAATTCGCCAATCGTGTCCGCGACATAAACTTGTGTCTCGGATGTGGGCAGGTGGCCTTCGGAGCGGCGCGACACAGGCCGCGATCCGCAGAGCATCGCGATATCCGCCCCGCGTTCAGGATGGCGCGGTGCGATGATCGTCAGAAGGTTGGGAAAATCGCCGCGCAGCCTGTCTTGCGCGGGAAGAAGGGTCTCGTCTTCACCTGGATGGGTGCTGGCCGCCAGAAGAACTGGGCGATCGCCAATGGCCTGTCTCAACGCCGCAAGCTTGGCCTGATCGGCGGGAAGCGGCGGCGCATCGGCCTTCAGGCTGCCGGTGACTTGGACATGCGGCGCGCCCAGAAGGGAAAGGCGCTTCGCGGTTTCCGAATCCTGCGCAAGGCAGACGTCGAAGAGCGAAAGCAACGCCGACGCGACACGCGGCGCGCGCCGCCAGCCGCGGAAGGATCGTTCCGACATGCGGCCGTTCACCAGAGCCAGCTTCGCCCCCAGCGCGCCGGCGCGATAGAGCAGGTTGGGCCACAACTCGGATTCCACGAACAGCGCCGCATCGGGGCGCCAGTGTGCAAGAAACCGCTTCGCGGCGGCTGGCGTATCCACAGGCGCATATTGATGGATCGCGCGGCCAGGCAGGCGCTCGGCCATCAGTTTCGCGCTGGTGACTGTGCCGGTGGTGACAAGCACATTGTTTCCGGATTTCAAAAATGCATCGACCAGCGGCAGAACGGCGACGCTCTCCCCAATGCTGGCGCCATGAATCCAGATCAGCTTGCCCTCCGGGCGATTGATGCTGGCGTATCCCAGACGCTCACGCATGCGCGCGGTGTCTTCCTTGCCGCGCAAGGCGCGCTGACGCAGGAAGAATGGAACGGCAGGCGCAAGCGCCATTGTGGCCAGCCGATAGGCCGCGAGCCCCAGCGGCGGCGCCATTTAGCCGGGCTCCCGATCGTCGAGGCCGCGATGATAGAGGCGCGCGTAAAGGCCGTTGATCGACATCAACTCGGAATGGGGCCCCGATTCCACGATCCGTCCGCGGTCCATGACATAGATGCGGTCGGCATCCAGAACCGTGGAGAGGCGATGCGCGATGACGATGGTGGTGCGGCCTTCCATGAGATGCGTGAGCGCCTCTTGAACTTGCCGCTCGCTCTCGGTGTCCAGCGACGAGGTCGCTTCGTCCAGCAACAGAATGGGCGCATTGCGCAGCATTGCGCGCGCTATGGCGATGCGCTGGCGTTGGCCGCCGGAGAGCTTGAGGCCGCCTTCACCGACTTGTGAGTCATAGCCGTCGGCTTGCGCGCTGATGAAATCATCCGCGGCGGCGGCCTGCGCCGCTTCCACAATTTCCTGTCGCGTGGCGTCCCGGCGGCCCTGTGCGATGTTCTCGGCGATGCTTTCGTCGAACAGGATCGGTTCCTGTGTCACGAGGGCGATGTGTTCGCGCAAAGACAAGAGCGTCACGTCGCGGATATCCTGTCCATCGACGGTAATGCTGCCGCCATCGATATCGTGGAAGCGCAGCAGCAGATTGAACAACGTCGTCTTGCCGGCGCCGGAGGGGCCGACGAGGGCAATCTTCTGCCCCGGCTTCACTTCGAGAGATACGTCTTCCAGTGCCTGCGCCTCGGCGTTGTAGCGGAAGGATACGCGGTCGAAGCGCACGGTCGCGCCGCGCGCGATGGCGAGCGGCTTGGCATTCGGGCGATCGAAGATGTCCGGTTTCGCGTCGATCACGGCGAAGATGCGGTTCGCGGCGGCCAGGCCTTCGGTCGAAATGGTCTGCAGCTGGCTGAGATTGCGCACCGGCTGCTGGGCCAGAAGCATGGCGGCAACGAAGGCTGCGAACTGGTTGATCGCGAGATGTCCGTGGATGCCCAGATAGCCGGCGATACCGACGGTGATGGCCGCCGCGATTCCGCCGATCATGTCCGTTGCCGGTACGGCGGCCGAACGCGTACGCACCGCCTTCAGCAGATAGCGCAGGCGTTTGGCGATGCGCTGCTCCGCGATCTGGGTGACATGATCTTCGAGATTGTAGGCCTTGACGATGCGCCGTCCGGTCAGCGCTTCGGTCAGCGTTTTGGAAAGCGTGCCGGTTTCTTCCATGCCGCGCGTGGAGGATTTGCGCAGCGAACGTCCGATCTTGTCCGTGATCCATGCGACCGGCGGCAGAAGCAGCAGGGAGATGATCGTCAGCTCCCAGTTCTGCCAGAACATCACCACCAGCATGGCGATCAGCGTCAGCACTTCGCGGCCCATGCCGAGCAGGCCGCGCGTGACGGCGTTGCGCAGCAGCGTCGTGTCGTAGAGGAATTTGGAAATCATGTCCGACGAGTGCACGGCGTTGAGCCCGCCGATGTCGAGGCGAATCTGGCTGCGAAACATATCGCGCTGCACATCGGCACTGATGCGCTCCGCGATCGTGTTGGTGATGGATTGCTCGCCGAAGCTGGCGGCGGCGCGCAGGATGATGACGCCCATGATCTCCAGCGGGATGCGGAACAGATCGGCGCTGTGTTTCAGGATGAAGATGCGCTTGATCGCAGGGTTGATGATGCCCGCCAGCGCACCGTTCATCGCCGCGGAGATCACCATGCACACCACGCCGAAGGCGAGAATGCCCCATCGGCTGTCGATGTAATCGCGCAGCAGGCGGCGGATGATCGCCCAGTCGCCGCGCGGCTTTGCGGTCAGGGCGGGCAGGGCCGCTCTCAGATCGTTCGGACGAGGGTTCATGCGGGCGCCGGTCTAGCACGGTCCCGGCGTGCGGGGCACTTTTTTATGACTAATGCTCCGGCTCCATCAGCCGGTGAATATGGACCACGAAATAGCGCATATTCGCGTTGTCCACGGTGCCCTGCGCCTTGCCGCGCCAGGCCTTCAATGCCTCCGCATAATTCGGATACATGCCCACGATATCGAGCTTGTTAAGATCCTTGAATTCGTGGGTGCGGGGCGAAACCAGTTCGCCGCCGAAAACCAGATGGAGAAGCTGTTGGGGTTCATGATCGGCCATGACTTACCTCTGCAGATTTATATGACGCACCCGCGACAGGATTTCGGCATGCAGCCTTGGGCCGGCCGCGATCATCGAGGGCTGAATCGCGTGAGCGCCATTGTAGCGCGGAATGGCGCCGTCGTGTGTGGTCACGATGCCACCCGCTTCACGCACGATGATGTCGGCAGCGGCCATATCCCAGTCATGTTTCGCCGACAGCGCCAGCGTGGCGTCGAAGGCGCCGTTTGCCACCAGCGCCATGCGGTAAGCGATGGAGTTGCGCGTTTCGATATGCATCGGCGGCCAGGGCCGGTTGGGCGGCGTGTTCCAGGCCGGATGCTCGAGCATGTCGCGCGCCGCGCACATGCGGCAGCCTTCCAGTACCGCGCGGTCGGACGCGCGAATCGGCAGGCCGTTCATCGTTGCGCCTTCGCCATCATTGGCGGCGAAGCATTCGTCGAGGATCGGATTGAACACCACGCCGATGACGGGCCGTCCGTCTCGCACCAGCGCAACACATACAGTGAAATGCGGCCTGTTCTTCAGGAAGGCGATGGTGCCGTCGATGGGGTCAACGACGAAGATCGATTGCTTTTCGAGTCGCGAGGGCTCGTCTTCGGTTTCCTCCGAGAGCCAGCCGTAGTCTGGCCTCGCCGCGATCAGCGTTTCGCGCAGATATTTATCGACGGTAAGATCGGCCTCGGTGACGGGCTGGCCTTTGCCCTTGTCCCACTTCTTGTAATCGCCGCCATAAAATGTCCGCGCGA
This sequence comes from Rhizomicrobium sp., assembly GCA_025451875.1. Classification (GTDB taxonomy): domain Bacteria; phylum Pseudomonadota; class Alphaproteobacteria; order Micropepsales; family Micropepsaceae; genus Rhizomicrobium. Next base: position 8,799 of record JANWJQ010000149.1, on the reverse strand, counting down.
TAGCGCCAGCCTCGCGCACCGCCTGTTCGATGAGGGCGCGGTCGTCTGCAAGCCCGGCTTCACGAGCCGGCAATGGTCATGCCTTCCACGCGGATCGTCGGCGCGTTGGTGCCATGGCGGAATTCCAGATCGTTCGCGGGTGTGAGGTTGAGGAACATGTCCTTCAAATTGCTCGCGATGGTCACGCCGGAAACGGGATAGGCGATCTTGCCGTTTTCGATCCAGAAACCCGAGGCGCCCTGGCTGTAATCGCCCGTCACGCCGTTGACGCCGAACCCCATCGTTTCGGTGACATAGAACCCGTCCTTGATATCGGCCATGAGTTCTTCGGGCGAGAGTTTGCCCGGCGACATGTAGAGATTGGTGGTGGAGGGCGAGGGCGGGCCGCCGGTGCCGCGCGCCGCGTGGCCATTGGTCGTGAGGCCAAGCTGTTTGGCGCTGGCGGTGTCCAGCAGCCATGCCGTCAACACGCCGTTCTCGATCAGCGCCATCTTGCGGTTGGCGACGCCTTCGCCGTCGAAAGGCTTGGAGCGCTGGCCGCGCACACGATGCGGATCGTCGATGATGTTGATGGAGGGGCCGAACACGGCTTGTCCCATCTTGTCTTTCAGGAAGCTCACGCCCCGCGCGATGGAGGACCCGGAGATAGCGCCTGCAAAACTTCCAATCAATGAAGCCGACACGCGCGGGTCATAGACGACCGCCGCGCGCTGCGATTTGGCCTGCCGCGGATTGAGCCGCTTGATTGTGCGTTCGCCCGCGCGCTTTCCCACCGCACCGGGCGCCTCCATGTCGGAGGCGTGCCGCGCGCTGGATTCCGCATAATCGCGCTCCATGCCCGTGCCTTCTCCGCCCAGAACCGCGACCCCGATTCCGTGGCTGGTGGACGCATAGCCACCGCGAAAGCCTTCGCTGGTGGCAAGGGCGATGGAGGATCGGCCAAAGCTGGCGCCGCCGCCTTCCGAATTGGTGATGCCCTTCACCGCCATTGCCGCGCCTTCGACATCACGCGCGCGTTCGATCAACAGTTCGGTGGAGGGCTCGTTTTTGTCTTCGAGATCGAGCGATGGGAATTCGCGCGCGAGAAGTTCTTTTGGGGCGAGCCCGGCATATTTGTCTTCCGGTGCGAGCCTGGCCATCGCCACCGCGCGCTCCGGCAAGCCGGCGAGCCGATCCTTCGACAGATCGTTGGAGGATACGAACGCAACGCGCGCGCCGACGAAAACACGCAGGCCCAGATCGGTGGACTCTGCGCGCTCCACGTCTTCCAGCTTGCCCAAGCGGTAGGTCACGCCCGCGGCAACGCTCTCGACCAGGAGAGCATCCGCCGCGTCCGCGCCTGCCTTGCGGGCCGCCTGGATAAGGCTATCGAGAACTTCTTCTTTGTTCTGTTTGCTTGTCACTGAATCGGAACTGCCACCTGCGCGAAGAAGATGAGGTAGAACACGCCGACGATGCCGACGATGAACGAAATCCACGTAAGCATGATGCCGATCAGGCGCAAGGTGCTCGGGCCCGTGGATTGCGACAGGCCGATGCCATGGAGAATGCGGCCGATGGTCAGCGATCCGCCCATGGCATGGATCAACCAGATCGAACCACCGAGCGGGGAGGCCAGCGCCCAAAGCAGCAACAGCGCCATCGGAACATATTCGGTGTTGTTGGCATGCGCCCGCACGGGCCCCGCGACTTCCGCGACGCCGCCGTCGCCGATATCGATGCGGTAGGTGACGCGCGCCCGCGTGACCATGACGCCGAGTACGAGCATGATGAGCGCGTTGATCGCGGCGTAAAAACCGAAAGCGAAATAGCCGGATTCAAAGACCAGTGACATGGAGTTCCCCTCTGCCTGTGTAAAGGCATGTGAAGGCCGAATCTGCCCCCGGTCAAGCGGGCTTTGTTACGCTCCGCGAGGATGTTGTACTGTTAATGCACAGCCTGTCCGGTTGCTTCGGCGGCCGCCGATGAGGCAGGCGTCGGCGCCGTGGCTGGCGTGATATACAGCTTCTGTTCCTTGTAGGCGATATACAGATGGAAATGCCGCAGGATATCCATGCCCAGCGTGATTTCCGACAATCCAAGCTCAAGATCGCGATCGGGAATGCGGCTGCCGCCTTCGAGTGTGGAAGAGCGCTCTGTCGTCGAACGCCGCATAAGGTCCGGTATGAGCTTTACGTTTGCGTTGGATATCGCGATGCCCTCAAGCGAAAGCGATTTGAAATGGTGTGAATAATACGCCGCGTGTGTCGGCCCCAATTCACCGCCATAGGGCGTGTCTGCTGCGCCTGCCGTCAGGCCGAACCGGGTGACGACGTCACTGAGATCGGCAAAGGTATTCGACGCGCCGGTATCGAGCATGGCGCTCATTTGCTTGCCCTCGACCGTCACGGTGAGATGTATATGCCCCACCTTGTCCACGCGCATCGGCACCACAGCCACGCTCTGTGCAGGCCAGTACACCACTTTGCCGTCGCAGTGATCCTGTGAAATCAGGCTGAACGTTTTTCCGCCAAAGTCGAAATCTGCATCGTAAGCATGCAGGAAATTGGGGGCGAAAATTCCCGATGCCCCGTCTCCGGCGTCTTTGGTATCCGGCATGACCATGAAATCGGTTTTATCGACTGTCAGATTTCCGAGCCCGAACGATCCGCGGGCGGCGATGTGGGTTGTGCTGCCGGTTACGCCCACCATTTCGACGGGGACGTTGCGTTTCTCCAGCTGAAGTGCGTCGCGCACCGATTCCGGAATCTCGGTGAAGACGCCGCCCGTGTCGATCAGCATGGTTTCGGGAGTGCCATTGATCTTGACCGGTATGTAAGGACGTCCGTCCTGGCCCATCGTCATGTCCAGCCGGGTAACCAGCTTCAGTGGCGGGCATTGATCTTCTGCAAAGGCTGCCGTCGCCGAACAGAGCGTCAAAAGTAAAACGAAATGAAAAATGCGCATGATTCTGCGCTGCCCCCTGATTTCCCCGCGCGGATGTTTATGGAATTCAGGCAAAAGCGCAATATAGAGGTGGCGAATATTGGAAACGTGTCGCTATTTTGTAGCTGCATCAGGCAATGGTGCGCTTCCGGTAAGATAAAGCTTTCGCTCCTTATAGGCGATATAGAAATGGAGGTGGCTGAGCGCGTCCATGCCCAATATCAGCCGCGCCGCCCCGGATACCGCCGAGCCGCTGAAACCGTCATCCATGGCCTTCGCCATCTGACGCTGCGCAATCTGATCCGGTGCGAGATAGATGTACGGATTTTTGATCGCCAGCCCGCCCGCTGTGAGCATCTGAAAACGCGTTCGATAGATCGGGACACCGTTTTCACCGGACACGCGCTCCACGGAAGGGGATTTCACGTCGATCCCGAAAAGCTGCTGCGCCAGTCTGAGATTCAGCGTGGTGTGCGCCGCGCCCGTATCCAGAATGGTTTCCACGTCGTGACCATCGAGCGTCATCGTGAACGCGACTTGGCCGCTGGCGCCGACATGGATGGGAAGGTCCGCATAGGCCGGGGCCCAATAAACGACTTTGCCTTCGCAGTGATCCGGCGAAAACAGATTCACCTTCCCCGCGGCGGGATCGATCTCGACGTCGAAATTCCGCAGCAAATTGTTGCCGAGGATACCCCGGATGCCGGGCGTGTCTTTCTCATCGAAACGCGCGAGAAGGAATTTGGCGGCTTCGACATTTGAAGCACCAAGCGTCACCACCGGAATTTTGACGAAATGGTCGAGCTGCGTTCCATCCGCGAGATAAAAGTCGGGCTGGGAGAACTGCACCATGCTGAGAAAAGGCGCGCCTCGCACATTGAAGATCGGCGGTGGCGCGGAGATCTTGAGCGGCGTCAGGCCCATTTTCTGCGTCACAGAAATATCGATCACGCCGCGTTCCGCGCCGGTGTCGAGAAGCATGTTCACGCGCTCGCTTCCCATGGAAACGGGGACCGCGAGCAATCCGTCCGGTGTGCGCGTCGCGTCGAGGCTGGCGACGCTCTGCAATTTGCAGTCTTCCGCCTGGGCCGGGCCGGCCACCGATAGCGCGGCGATCGTACAAAAGATGATAAACCGCGCCGTCACTTCCAGATCGGCTTGCCGCTGCCGGGAAGGCCGAGTGATTTCCATTTCTCGGTCACCTTGCGGATCACGTCTTCATCCATCGCGATCTTCTTGCCCCATTCGCGATGCGTCTCGGGTGGCAGCTTGTTGGTGGCGTCGAGCCCGATCTTGGAGCCGAGGCCGCTTTCCGGCGAGGCGAAGTCGAGATAGTCGATCGGCGTGCCTTCGATCAGCGTGATGTCGCGCGCCGGGTCCATGCGCGTGGACAGCGCCCACATCACATCCTTCCAGTCGCGCGCGTCGATGTCGTCGTCCACCACGATCACCCATTTGGTGTACATGAACTGGCGTAAGTACGACCACACGCCCATCATCACGCGCTTGGCGTGGCCGGGATAGGCTTTCTTCATCGACACCACGGCGATGCGATAGGAGCAGCCTTCGGGCGGTAGCCAGAAATCGACGATCTCCGGAAACACCTGGCGGAAGAGCGGAATGAAAACTTCGTTCAGGGCTTCGCCGAGCACCGACGGTTCATCCGGCGGGCGGCCGGTGTAAGTCGATAGGTAAATCGGATCGCGGCGCATCGTGATCGCCGTGACGGTGAACACCGGGAACTGCTCGACGGAATTGTAATAGCCCGTGTGGTCGCCATAAGGGCCTTCGTCGCGATAATCGGAAAGCGAGACTTCGCCTTCCAGCACGATCTCCGCTTCCGCCGGCACTTTCAGCGGCTGACTCACGCAATCGACAAGCTCGACGCGCTGGCCGCGCAACAGTCCGGCGAATTGATATTCCGAAAGCGTATCGGGCACCGGCGTCACCGCCGCGAGAATGATCCCCGGATCGGCGCCGAGCACGCAGGCCGCGGGCAGGGGCGCGGTCTTTTCTTTGCCCCAGCGTGCATGATGCTGCGCACCGCCGCGATGCTTGAGCCAGCGCATGATCGTCTGGGTCTTGTTCAGCAACTGCATCCGGTAGATGCCGAGATTGAAATTGTCTTCGCGCGCATCGCTCGGACCTTTGGTCACGACCAACGGCCAGGTGATGAGCGGTGCGGGCTCGCCGGGCCAGCAGGTCTGGATTGGCAGTTTGTTCAGGTCGATCTGATCGCCACGCAGAACAACTTGCTGGCAAGCGGCGCTTCCCGCCGTCTTGGGCCGCATCGACATCACGGTCTTGGCCAGCGGCAACAGCTCCATGGCTTCGCCCAACGAACGCGGTGGCTCCGGCTGGCGCAGCATGGCGAGTGTCTCACCGACTTCGCGCATCTCATGGGCGGTGGTGCGCTCCACGCCGCCCATGGTCACGCCCATGGCGACGCGCTTCACGGTGCCGAAAAGATTGACCAGCACCGGCATGTCGCTCGGCGTGCCATCAGCTTTGAGTGGTTTCTCGAAAATGACGGCGGGGCCGCCTTCGGCGATCAGCCGCGTCTGAATCTCCGTCATCTCCAGAACGGTGGAGACAGGCTCCTTCACGCGGACGAGTTCACCCGTGGCTTCCAGTTTGGCAATGAAGTCGCGCAGTGAGCGATAGGGCATGGGTTCTCTATACCCGTCATCGCCGGGCTTGTCCCGGCGACCCATGATCTCGATGCCTCAGGAGCGGATAGGTCTGTGATCATGGGTGGCCGGCACGTTGGCCGGCCATGACGGTTATTTCGAAATCTTCCATTTGGATGGTGCGGCGTGCCACATCCCATAGATGAAGTAGATCACCAGCCCAATAGCCGTCCAGAAAACGAGCCGCCACCAGGTATCCGTCGGCAGGCTCAGCATCATATAGCCGCACACCAGAATGCCGGCCGGCGCAACAAACCATACATAAGGCGTGCGGAAGGGGCGCTTGGCGTTCGGCGCTTGGATGCGCAGGATCATGATGCCGATGCAGACGACCACGAAGGCCAGCAGCGTACCGATAGAGACCAACTGGCCGAGCAGGTTGATGGGAAACACCGCCGCAATGGCGGCGGCGGCAATGCCGGTGATGATCGTTCCGCGATGCGGCGTATGGAAACGCGGATGCACGGCGGCGAACATCTTGGGCAGGAAGCCGTCGCGCGACATCGAATAGAAAATGCGCGACTGTCCGTAGAGGCCCACGAAGATGGTGGAGGCGAGGCCGATGGAGGCGCCCACATCGATGATTGGCACCAGCCAGCGCAGGCTTTCGACCTTGGCGACGGCGAACGACACCGGATTGGGGATGTTCGACATCGTGGGGTAGTATGCCATGCCGAGCAGCACGATCGAGATCGCGATATAGAGCACTGTGCAGATAAAGAGTGAGCCGAGAATGCCGATGGGCAGATCGCGTTGCGGGTTTTTGGTTTCCTGCGCCGCCACGGAGACAGAGTCGAAGCCGATATAGGCGAAGAAGATGATCGCCGCGCCCGTCATCACGCCGGGCCATCCGTAACGCCCGTTATGCGCGGCAGGGATGAAGGGCGTGAAGTTGTTCCAGTCGATGTGGCTGAGGCCGAAGAAGATCACCAGCAGCACCACCAGTACCTTGATGGCGACCATGATCGCGTTGGTGTTGGCGCTTTCGCGCACGCCGATGATCAGAACGGCCGTCAGCACCAGCGTGAGTAGAACGGCGGGCAAGTTGATGTAAGCGCCGGTAAATCCGAATTGACCGAAGAATCCCGCGAGCCCGGTCATGTTGTCCACGATGTGCGGGCAGGGCGGCGGATCGCCCACCACGCACAACGGCGCATTGGTCAGCGTCGCCGGAACGGTGATGTGGAAGAAGCTCATCAACTCGGTGACGTAACCCGACCAGCCCACTGCGATGGTGGAGGACGACACCAGATATTCCAGCACCAGGTTCCAACCGATGAACCACGCCATGAAGCGGCCCATTGTGGCGTAGGCATAGGTGTAGGCGCTGCCCGAGACCGGGATCATCGATGCGAATTCGGCGTAGCAGAGTCCCGCGAACAAACATCCCAGCGCCGCGACCACGAAGGAGATCAGCACTGCCGGCCCGGCGTAATCCGCCGCCACCTGTCCGGTGATGACGAAAATGCCGGCGCCGATGATCGCGCCGATACCCAGCATGGTCAGATGAACCGGCCCAAGCGTGCGCTTGAGTTCATGCTCGTCGGCCACGACCGGGTCGGGCTGAGTCAACGATACATCGCTCATTTGTACGCCCGATGCTTCATACATCCGGGGACGGGCGCGCGTACCGCCTTGGTCGGCATCTCGGAAATTTGTGTGGAAAAGAATTGGGAGAAGCGTTGAATCGCAGAGCCCATGAACACCCCGTTTCGTTCATCATGGCCGAAGACCTCCCGAAAAGCGAGCGCGGGCTTGCGTGAGAAGCATTTGCGGGTAGGCTCGCGCTCGAAAGAAAAGCCGGCAGTGGATCGGCTGATCGAAGGGGATCTACATGCTTTTCGGCCGCATCAAGCCGCTCAACGCCATTCTTGCGACCGCGGAAAAGAAGTCGCTCAAGCGCACGCTGGGCGCCTTCCAACTCACCATGCTGGGTATCGGCGCGGTCATCGGCACCGGCATCTTCGTGCTCACCGCCGAGGCGGCGCAGAAGGCGGGCCCCGGCATGATGCTCTCCTTCGTCATTGCGGGCTTTGTCTGCGCCATGGCGGCGCTTTGCTATTCCGAACTCGCGTCGATGGTGCCGGTGGCTGGCTCCGCTTACACCTACACTTATGCCGTGATGGGCGAAATTCTCGCCTGGATGGTCGGCTGGGCGCTGATTCTTGAATACGCGGTGGGCGCGAGTGCGGTGGCGGTCGGCTGGTCGGGCTATTTCGTCGGGCTGATGCATTCGTCTCTTGGCATCGATATTCCGCAATGGCTTTCCGTCGGGCCGAGCCAAGGTGGGTTTATCAATCTACCTGGCGTCGTCATCGCGGCGCTTGTGACGGGGCTTCTGATGATCGGGACCACCGAAAGCGCGCGCGTGAATGCAATCCTCGTTTCGATCAAGGTTGCGGCGCTGGTCCTGTTCATCGCGCTGACACTACCGATGGTCCATGGAGCGAATTTTCATCCCTTCATTCCCAATGGTTGGGGCACCGTCGGCGTGGTGGGCGCCGCCTCGTCGATCTTCTTCGCCTATGTGGGTTTCGACGCGGTTTCGACGGCTGCCGAAGAAACCGTGAACCCACAGCGCAATGTACCCATCGGGCTGATCGGCAGTCTGTTGATCTGCACCATATTCTATCTTCTCGTCGCTGCGGGGGCGATCGGCACGATCGGCGCGCAACCGGTTCGTGGCCTGATGGGCCAGATTCTGGCGCCGGGCACCGCCGAACTCGCGCAGCGCTGCGCCGCGATCGTCGCCGGTGGCGCAACGCAGCCGCTGTCGTGCAGCCGTGAAGCGCTGGCGCATGTGCTGCGCGTCATTGGCTATGTGCCGTTCGGCAATTTGCTCGGCCTTGCTGCCTTCCTCGCGCTGCCGTCGGTGGTGCTGATGATGATGTATGGCCAGACGCGCGTGTTCTTCGTGATGGCGCGCGATGGCTTGCTGCCCGCCAAACTCGCCTCTGTCCATCCGCGCTGGAAGACACCGCATGTGGTCACGGCTTTCACCGGCATCGTGGTGATGTTCATGGCGGCATTCCTGCCGGTGGGAACGCTGGCGGACTATTCGAACTCGGGCACGCTGTTCGCCTTCGCGATGGTGGCGATTTCGGTGTTGGTGCTGCGGCGCACAGACCCAAGCCGCAAGCGTCCGTTCCGCACACCTGCCGTCTATATCGTGGCACCGCTTGCG
>JANWJQ010000148.1 GCA_025451875.1 Rhizomicrobium sp. | reverse complement strand
GCGCGCGCAGCATCCGTCGTTCCGGCGTTCACCGCGACCGCCGCCAAATCAAATCCAAGCGTGCCGGAATTCGTCAGCGTCTGGCTGATCGTTCCATCGCCACGCGCGGTCTGCATGGGGCCTTCGGCAGCGGCCTTCGCCGTGATGTCGCTCGTGACGCCTTTTGCATTCGCCGAAAAATTGAACGTCAGCGATCCGGAGTTGGTAATGGCCTGAACGACCTTCAGGGTATTCTGCGCATATTGCTTGATCGCAGAATTGTTCGTCATGGTTGCACGCGCATGAGCGCTCCCGCTCGCCGCAGCCGCCGTCGCGGCCAGTCCAACCGAAACGGTGCCGGAGTTCACAAGGCTCTGCGCAATGGACGCGCTGCCTTGGGAATATTGCTCGAAAAGCTTTTTGCCGGTGGCCACCGCGGTGGCGCGGGAAGTACCCTTCGCATTCGCGGACAGATTGAAGATCAGAGACCCGGAATTGACGATCGACTGGGCAAGGCTGGTGCCGCCATAGCCGTATTGTTTGATCCCACCGTCCAGCTGGGCTTCCGCGCTCACATGATTGCCAACCGCGGAGGCCGCCATTCCAAGAGAAATGATGCCGCTGTTTGTGAATTGCTCCGAAGCGGTCTGGCCTGCCCCTGCATTCTGATAGGCGAGGCTCTGAACGGAGGCGTATGCGCGCGCGCGCGGACCATTCGCCAACGCCGTCATGGCGACCGTGATCGGCGCAGAGTTTATGATCGAAAGCGTGGCGGAATTGTCGGCGTTCGCATCCTGATAGAACACGTCTTCGACGCGGGCCTGCGCATAGGTGCGCGACCGCACGCCGGTCGACGTTGCCTTGCCGTTGATCGTGATGCTGCCGGAATTGACGATCGCCTGCGTTACATCCGTGACGTTGTACGCCCGCTGGGAGAACAAATCTTGGGCCCGGACGTCCGCGGACACATTCCTGCTGCCGGTTCCGGCGATCGAGCGCAAGGCCTGGGCAGACAGCGTGATCGAAATGTCGCCGCTGTTGGTGATGCTTTGCGCGATGGACGCGCCATTCGTGCTGTTGTTGTAAGCGTTTTGATGGAAAATATCTTCCACTGCCGCCGTCGCTTGGACCGTCGAATGCGATACCGCAGCTGTCGCCTTGGCGGCCGCAGAAAGTGTCAGCGCTCCGGAATTCGTCACTGTCTGCGCAATCGCGTCTGCGTTGTAGGCATATTGGCTAAAAACGTCCTCAACCCGGCCAAAGGCCTTGGCCTTGGTCTCACCGACAGCGGTCGCCTTTGCGACCACGGACAGCGCGCCGCTATTGGTGATCGTCAAACCAACCGAGCTGCCATGGGCCGTATTGGCGTTTTGAGCGTATTGCCGCAGAGCGCTGCCCGCGTAGGCTTTCGCCTGTGTAGCAGACCGGCTTGTCGCGATGGCCTTCGCGGCCGCGGACAGAGAGAGCGACCCCGTATTGTTGATCGTCTCCTTGGCGACGCCTGCGTGGGAAACGCTCTGGTATATGGCAGATTCAGCATAGGCAAGCGCGCGTGCCTGACTGCTCGTGGCAACCGCAATCGCCGACAGATTGATGGCGCCAGAACCGGAATATGAAACCGTTCCGTTGGCGCCGCCGCCTGCATTCACATCTTCAAATACGCCATAAGCGTTAGCCCGCGCATAGTCCGTGCCAGTGCCGTTGACCTGCACCTTGACGCCAAGCGTGCCGGAATTGGTGATCACGGCGACAGCAGCTGCGTGGTAGTTGATCGCTGTTCCGCGCGTGCTTCCAGTCGTGTGCGTGGTGTTGGCGACGAGGATTTTGCCGGCGTTCGAGATGCCGCCGTGAATCGACGCGCCGGTGCCGACGATGACGCCGACTTCGGTTCCGCTGATGATTCCGGTTGCTGCGTTGACCAGCGATCCGGTGATCGTGCCGTTGATCTCGGCGCCATAATAGTTGACCGGTCCGACGGTGCCTTCATTGGTGAGGTCGCCGGTGATGGTGCCGTTTACGAGGATGTAGTCGGGGCTTTGCCCCGGCGCGATCGTCACCGGACCCGTGGTCTGGGCACCCGTAATATTGATGGACGATGCCCGCGCGGCGCCAACGGCGCAGAGTTGCAGGGTAGCCAAAGACGCGCCCGAAAGCAGGCTGCGGACAAACTTGTTCACTATGAAACCCCCGACGAGTTCAGGAGGGCCTGCCCCGAGCAGATCCTGAATCGTGTAGAGACTTACACGGTCTGTGCCATTGTGAGAAGACGAGAAGTCAGGAACCCCCTGACCATTTTTGATCTTTTTCAAAAATTCATACTCGAAAGCCGCACTTGCGAGCCGCAGGCGATCCGAGCGATATGGTTTGGCGGGCTCCGGTGCTAAACCCATGATACAATTCTTTGACTTGCTTGATTTTCACGCCAATGCGCGGCCGACGGACCTGGCCATCGCGACGCCAAGGGCAAAGTTGACCTACAGTCAGCTTCGATTTGTATCCATTGGCATCGCCGCCCGATTAACCAAGCTTGGCGTTCAGCGCGGTCAGCGCGTGGCGATGTACGCGATCAATCCGGCGCTGCAATGCGCGCTGGTCGTGGCGCTGAACAGGTTGGGCGTCGCGGTATGCATCCTTCCGCACGAAACGCCGCGCCGCAAAGCAGGTCTCGAAGCGCTGCGCTATGACTGGGTTCTGACGGACAGCGATGAAGAAACGCCGGGCAACAAGATTCCGCTGGCGCTGGAATGGCTCACAACAAGCGAGCCGGACCCCGCGCTTGCGCTTAGCGGCTTTTCAAATGCGGACGATACCTGCCTCATCTTGATGTCGAGTGGAACGACGAGCGCCGCGAAGCCGATCGGCTATACCGTCCGCCAGATGGAGAACCGCATCATCTGGCGTGGTTTCGGCGAACAGGCGACCCATTCGGGTGAGAAAACCGCGCTGCTGTCCGGCCTCGCCTCCATGATGGGCTTCCACATCACCTTTGGGACCTTCTGGGGCGGCGGCACCATGTATATCGGCTGGGATGCGGAGAACGTGGCGCCCCTCATCGCCAACGAGCGCATCGACCGGCTCTTCGGTTCGCCGCCGCTTCTGTCCAAGACAATGGACACGCTGGAAGCGACGCCGATGGATATGTCGTCGCTGCGCCTTGTCTATGCCGGCGGCGACTCCATTCCGGTGCCGTTGGCGCGGCGCGTCACTGAAAAGATGTGCAAGAATCTTCTGGGCGGGTTCGGCATGAACGAAACCGGGCAGATCGCGTCGGTGTCCGTCGCGCGTTCGGGCTTCCAGAACAATCTCGTGGGCTATCTTTATCCCTGGGCCGAAGCGCAGTCCGTCGATGAAGACGACAAGGTGCTGCCGCTCGATACCGAAGGGCGCTTGCGCTTTCGCAGCGCCAGCACATCCGATGGCTATGTCGAAAATCCGGAAGCGACGGCGGAATTTTTCAAGGACGGCTGGTTCTATCCGGGCGATGTGGGCTGGGTGACGCGCGACCGCATGCTGGTATTTTCGGGGCGCCGCAAGGAGTTCCTCAAAGCCAAAGGCGCCAGGATCAATCCAAGCAAGATCGACCAGTTGGTCAACGGTCAGCCGGGCATCACCGAATGCGCTGCGTTCGGCGTGCCGTCGAAAGACGATCTGGATGAGATATGGCTTGGCTATGCCGGCAATCCCGATCTGGCGGCGCTGCAGGCGTTCTGCAAGGAAAAACTCGGCGATTTCGCGCCGGCGCATTACCTGAAAATCGACAAGGTGCCGCGCAACGAAAGCGGTAAGATCCTGCGCTGGCGCCTCACCGAAATGGTCCAGGAAGGCCAACGCTGAAAGCGGGTGGATCGCAGATGGCCGACGACGCGTTTGCCGACATCCCCGGAACGGTGTTGTTCGACACCAAGCGCGCACGTCAGGGCTATTGGCTCAACACCTTCTGCATGTCGTTGATGCAAGCGGGCAATCGCGCGGCCTTCAAAGCCGACGAAGCCGCTTATCTCGCGCGCTTTGCCATGACGTCCGAACAGCGCGACGCCGTGCTGAAGCGCGACTGGAACGGCATGCTCGCACAGGGCGGCAATATCTATTATCTCGCCAAGATCGGCGCGACCGACGGCAAGTCCTTTCAGCAGCTCGCCGCCGCAATGACCGGCATGAGCCAGGACGACTACGCGCGGATGATGCTGGACGGCGGGCGCGCCATCGCGGGCAATCGCAGCATCGCGGAGAACGGGCATGGCTGAGATCGTCGGCGGCGCGGCGATGTCCCATGTGCCGGCCATCGGCGCCGCCATCGACAATGGCCGCACCGGCGACGATTACTGGCAGCCGGTGTTCCGCGGTTTCGAGTTTTCGAAGAAATGGGCGGCGGACCTGAAGCCCGACGTCGCCATCGTCATCTACAACGATCACGCCAGCGCCTTCTCGCTCGACATCATTCCGACCTTCGCCATCGGTTGCGCCGAGACATTCGACATTGCCGATGAAGGCTGGGGCGCGCGGCCCGTGCCGAAGATCGAAGGCCATCCCGATCTCGCCGGCCATCTCGCCCGCGCGCTGGTGCTGGATGAATTCGACATGACCATCGTCAACAGGATGGATGTCGATCACGGATTGACCGTGCCGCTGAACTTGATGTGCGGCTCGCCCAAACAATGGCCGTTCAAGGTGATCCCGATCTGCGTGAACGTGGTGCATTTCCCGCCGCCGACCGGAAAACGTTGCTTCGATTTGGGCAAGGCGATCGCGAAAGCGGTGAAGTCTTACGACGAGAACCTGCGCGTCCTCGTGCTGGGCACAGGCGGCATGTCGCATCAGCTGCAAGGCCCGCGCGCGGGATTGACCAATCCAGCCTTCGACAAGCGCTTTCTCGCCGGCATGGCGAACGATCCGGAGAACCTCGCGAAAATTCCGCATATCGAATATGTGCGCGAAGCCGGTTCGGAAGGCATTGAGATGGTGATGTGGCTGGTGATGCGCGGCGCGCTCAATGCGCGCGTCGAAGAAGTTCACCGCTTCTATCATATCCCCGTGTCGAACACGGCGCTGGGCCACATCCTCTTGGAAAACCGGTGAGCGCATGAAAATCTGTCTCGCCGGCGAAGGCGCCATCGGCATCAAGCACCTCGAAGCACTGTCGAAGATCGACGGCGTCGAGGTCGCATCGCTCGCGGGCGGGAAACCGGACGCGATCGCGCAACTGGCCGACAAATGGAACATCCCGCATCGCACGACAGACCTGGCTGAAAGCCTGCGCCAGCCAGGCGTGGAGGCCGTGATCCTCGCCTCGCCCACACCGTTGCACGCCGCGCAAGCCGAACAATGTTTGCGCGCGGGCAAGCATGTGCTGATCGAGATTCCGATGACGGACAATCTTGGCGATGCGCAGAGGCTCGTGGCGCTGCAAAAAGAGACCGGCCTTGTCGCGATGGCCGCGCACACGCGCCGTTTCAATCCCAGCCATCAGTGGATTCACAGGCGCATCCAGTCCGGCGAATTGAAGCTGCAGCATCTCGTCGTGCAGACCTTCTTCTTCCGCCGCACGAACATCAACGCGCTCGGCCAGCCACGCAACTGGACAGATCATCTTCTGTGGCATCACGCCTGCCACACCGTCGATCTCTTTCAATATCAGACCGGCGAAATACCCACGCAAGCCCAGGCGATGCAGGGACCGATGCATCCCACGCTTGGTATCGCGATGGATATGAGCGTGCAGATGAAAGCGCCATCCGGTGCGCTTTGCTCGCTCGCGCTGTCCTTCAACAATGAAGGACCGCTGGGCACCGTCTTCCGCTATATCTGCGATAGTGGCACCTATATCGCGCGCTATGACGATCTGGTGGATGGCAACGAAAAACCGATCGATCTTTCCAAACTCGATGTGTCGATGAACGGCATCGAGCTTCAGGACCGCGAAATTTTTGCCGCCATCCGCGAGAAGCGCGAGCCGAACGCCAGCGTCCGACAATGCCTTCCTGCCATGCGAACGCTCGACCGATTGGCGAAATCACTCACCTGATTCCGCGCTAGTTTAGCGGCGAGCCCACATAGTTCTGCGCAAACGCCGCTTGTGCCGTCACGGACGTCTGAAGATCTCTCAGTTGCGCCAGTTGCGCTTTGCGATCCGGCCCGCTGTCTTCAAAGCGGTGCGTCATTTCCAGAAACGACCGCGAGAAACTTTCCGCCCTTCGCACACGCGGCAGCGCTCGGACTCCATAAGAGTTGAGTATTGAGTCTGAACCGTTGCGGCAGAATTCCTCCAGCACTTGCGACAGCACCAGAACATCGGAGACGGCGAGGTTCATGCCCTTCGCGCCGATGGGCGGCAGGATATGCGCCGCGTCGCCTGCGAGGAAAAGCCGTCCATGCCGCATCGGCTCGGCAAGAAAGCTTCGCACCGCTGCGATGCCTTTTTCGATGGATGGTGCGCGCGTGACCTGCTCCCCCGCAGGGCCAAGCCTCCGGCAAAGCTCGTCCCAGAAGCGTTCGTCGGGCCATGCGGCCAATTCGTCGCCCAGATCGCATTGCAGATAATAGCGGCTGCGCGCCGGCGAACGCATGCTCGCCAACGCGAACCCGTTGCTGTGGCTGGCATAGATGAGTTCGGACCCGACAGGCGGAACATCGGCAAGAATGCCGAGCCAGCCAAACGGATAATTGCGTTCTTCGATCTTGAGCGCCGAAGACGGAATGCTTTTGCGACTTATGCCGTGGAAGCCGTCGCATCCGGCGATGAAATCGCAATCGAGACGCCGGGCAGCACCGTCATGCGTATAGGTGACGAACGGATGCGCGCCTTCAAAATCATGCAGCCGCGCATCACCCGCTTCAAAAATCATCCGCAGCCCGCGTTCGTCGGCGGCGCCATAGAGATCCTTCATCACCTCCTGCTGGCCATAGACCGTCACAGTCCCGCCGCCCGTCGGCGCTTTCAGGTCGATGCGAAACAGATCGTCCCCCACGGCGATGTTGACGCCCGCATGAACCAGGCCGTCGCGGCGCAAACGCGCGCCGATCCCCAACGCATCCATGAGGTCGGCAGTGGACTGCTCCAGAACTCCGGCGCGCACGCGTTGTTGCACATGCTCGCGATCGCGCGTTTCCAGGACGACAGCGTCGATATTCGCGCGGCGCAGAAGATGCGCGAGAAAAAGGCCCGCCGGCCCCGCGCCGATGATCGCGACTTGCGTGCGCAGCGGACCGCTCACATTTCTATTCCGGAACGCCTTCTTCCAGCGCGTCGATCAGCGGCTGTAGGCCGGCACCATAGCGCCGCCAGCGTTCAACCGACGTGTTGTACATCGGTTTGCGCACCTGGCTGACGCTGGCGGTTTTCACGGGCCGATCCGTTTCGTGGAAATTCAGGCAGCGATCGTCCCACGGAAGGTCCAAAAACGCGATGATCTCCCGCGCCTTCGTCTCCTTGTCCGCGACCACGTCTTCATACTGTGTTTCCAGCATGAAGCCCTTGGGCAGAACGCGGCGCCAATGCGCCATGAGCTGAAGATATTTGCTGTAGTAGCGGCCAAGTTCACGAAGATCGTAAGAATGGGGCATGTCGTCCTTGTAGAGCTTTGTGTAGGACGACAGACAGGTATCCACCGGATTGCGCATGGTGTGGATGATCTTCGCATTTGGAAACAATGTGGCGAGCATGCCGACAAAATAATAATTGGTCAGCAGCTTGTCGGTAACCCGCGTCGCCGTCGGCGAAAGATGGGCGATGGATTTCAGATAGTGGTTGGCGACAGCCGCGAACTGCGCGGGCTTCATCGACTTCGCCATCTGGGGAAATTTCGGGATGTTGGGGAAACGGCCGCGAATGGCGCCCATGGCGTCGCTGAGATTCTTGATCTCGCCCGCGCCGAAGACCTGTGGATGGCTGGCGATGATCTGCTCGGTCAGCGTGCTGCCCGAACGCGGCATGCCCACAATGAACACCGGCAACGTTGTCGGATTTCCTTCGAACGGCAGGCTCTTGAAATAGTCCTCGTCGAACGTTTCCCGTATCTCATCGAAGAAGGCGAACGAATCGGATTCGTCGTACTTCAACTGCGCGCGCTTGATCTTCGCACCGATGGAAAAATGGTTGAGCGCCGTCTCATAGTCCTTCGCGTCGTCATAGGCCTTGCCCAGCGCGAAGTGCAGCGACATGAAACGCTCATGCTCCTTGTCCTTGGCGTTTTCGAGCATGTCGAGCATCGCCTTGAACAGCGGATTGTCCTGCGTGAAATTTTCGAGGTCGATGATGTTGGAATAGGCGCCGATGGAGCGCGGATTGCGTTCGAGCGCCTTCATGAAGGCATCGCGCGCCTCGTCCATGCGGCCCAGCGATTTGAGCGTCACGCCATACATGTTCAGCGCTTCGATGGATTCCGGATCGATCGCCAGCGCGGCTTCATAGGCTTTCACCGCCTCATCCCAGCGGTCCATCTCATTGTAGAGCTGGCCCTGCAGGCACAACGCATCGACGCTCTTCGGATCGGTTTGCAGCGCAAGTTCGACAGCCCGTTCTGCAAGATCGGTGTTGCCGCGGTGCATCTGCGCCCGTGCTGTCGTCACCAGCGTGCCCACGTCATTGGGATAATTGCGCAGCGTGTCGCCCAGCGTGCGGAGCGCATCTTCGTAGCGCTTCTCGTAGATCAGCAGGTTGGCGAGATTGTTGAGCGCTTCCAGATAATCGGGGCGGATTTCGACAGCGCGGCGATAGGAGTATTCCGCCTCTTCCGTGCGCTGTAGGTCGCGCAGCGCCGTGGCCATGTTGTTATAGGCCTCGGCGTAGTTCTCGCGCAGCTCGATCGCGCGTTCATATTCCTCCACGGCTCCGTTGATATCATCCAACGCGCGCATCGCATTGCCGAGATTGTTGTGCGCCTCGGCATATTCCTCGTGCAGGGCTATCGCCTCGCGATAGCACTCCGCTGCCTTCTCAAATTCGCGCTTGTCAAAATAGACGATGCCCAGATTGTTGTGCGCCTGCGCGGATTTGGGATCGAGAAAGATGGCGCGGTCCAACGCGACTTGCGCTTCGTCCAGGTTCTTGGCCTTGCGCTCCATCTCGCCGAGATTGGCGAAGTAGTTGGGGTTGTTGGAATCGATCTTCGCAGCGCGCCGGACCTTTTCCAGACCTTCGTCGATCTTGCCGAGGCGAAACAGCACCACACCCAGGATGTTGTGGGCGTCCGCATTGTTGGGACGCGACGCGATAATCTCGCGCGCAAGATTCTCGGCCTTTTGAAACTTGTTTTCCTGATAGAGCACCGTGGCGCGCGCAATGGCGTCCGCCACCGACATCCATTGCTTGCCGGCCGGCGCACCTGCTTCCGGTTGAGGGCCCTTCCCTCCGGGATTACGCGTCTGATTTTCCAAGCCTATTTCCCCACGCCGGACTGACCACCGCCGGCACACTCCTGCCAGCACACTTATATTGTATGCGCCACGGATTGCACGTCGCAATCAAGGCGCATACAGCCAAAATTCCCGGATGGCAGAGTTTCCTAGGCCTTGGCCAAGCCTTTCGCAGCGGCCTGCAACTGGCCGCGATGCACCTTTCCTGTCGGCGTGCGCGGCACCTTGTCGGTCCACACAACATGCACCGGCGGCAGGCCAGGGATCATAAGCGCCTTGGCGATGTCGTCCTCGCGCAAATTCTCGCCGCGAACGATGGCGATCCACGGCGCCGCAAATCCGGAACCGTCCGGCATTGTGAAAAGGCCCGCGTCACGCACGCCGGCGCACGCCATGACGGCACCTTCAATGACGTGCGGCATGAACTTCGCGCCGCCGAAATTCATCACTTCGTCCACGCGCCCTTCGACGCGCAGATGACCGTCCACCGTGAGAGAACCGACATCGCCCGGATAGAACCATCCATCGTGGAAATAGGTCGCATTCGCCTCATCGTCATCGATGTAACCATCAATGAAGCCGGTTCCCCGCGCGCGCACGCGGCCGAGGCTGCCATAGGGAAGCGGATCGTGGTTGTCATCGACGATCTCCACCTCGGTCCACGGGAAAACCCAGCCCACATCGGCGTCGTCGCCCTGTACACTGTTGTCGGGGCGGCAAGCGATCGTGCCGCCTTCGCTCGTTCCATAGAACAGCACCAGATTGTTGGTGAGCCGCATGCGCGCAAGCTCGCGGACGGCGCGGGGCGTATGGCTGCCCGAAACGGTCAGCGACAGATCGCGTAGCGGCAAAAATCCTTCCGGCAACGCATCGAGCAGAACCTTCAACTGGATCGGCGCCATGTTGATCACCGTGGGCTTCAGGCGCGTCAGCGTGTTGGCGACGGAAACAGGATCGTTCGGCCCGAAGATCATGGTGCCGCCGAGACCCCAAACCGTGAAACCAACGCCGGGATAGGCGAGATGCTCCGGGCCGATCAGCGACTGAATGCGCAGTTCGGCAGGATGCGTGCTGTTGGCGATCGCCGCCACCTGCAGGATCCGCGTTTCGACGGCGGCCCAGCTCAAGCCGAATTTCTTCGGCACGCCCGTGGTGCCGGACGATGTCGAAATGCGTGCAAGACTGTTGCGATCGATCTTCACACGCGGCCGGGGCGTTGCCGGGCGCTTGCCGACTTCGCCCAACCATTCCGGCGTCGCGCGCCAGATGCGTGGGCGCATCTCGTCACCGGCCTGCTCCGTCTGATCGGTGATGATGAAGTCGGGCTTCAGCAGCGGCTCCATCTGCGCGCGCTGCATGGCAAGATAGGAACATGTCGTGACGCCAAGGCGCGCCAGTGCCACGAGCAGCAGCCAATGGATGTGCTGATCGGCGATAACGACCGCCACCAATCCCGGCCGCGGCGGGTTCAGTTCTTCCAGCGCCGCCGCCATCCGGTCGATGTTCGCATCGAACTCGGCATAGGTCAGATGACCCGCAAGCGTTGTGACGGCGAGCGATTGCGGGTTCTGCCGCGCGAAATAGCTGATCAGGCGATCGAACATAAATCACTTCTCCGGCGATCAACTGCACGCAAGCCCGCCTCCATAGGAAGCGGGCCGCCAGCATTTCAACCTACTGGGCCTATCGCAAGGCTACCAGGTGTAGCGAACCGCGCCGCTCGCCACATAAGCGGTGCTCTTGTTCGAGAACGCTCCGTCCACGGAACCGACCAGCGACATGCCGCTGTTCGCTTTCCATTCGGCGGACACGCCCGCCAGACCGGCATTGCGGCCTTCGGCGGCGCCCTGCACCGTGAAGCCGGTGCCCGGAAGCGTCTGGAACCCGGCATCGATCGCGTGATCGATCTGGAAGTTGTCCGCCCACGCCGCATGGCCGCGCAGCATCATCACGCCGTCGTCCATCTGGAAGGTGTGGTCGGCGCGCAAACCGATTTCGCCGCGCGACGTGCCGAAGTCCGTTCCGCCATAGTTGAGCGCGAAGGTGTTCGAACCCGAAACCGTCTTTTCGGCGTAACCGGGCACGCTGTCGCTCGTCGCCTGCCAGGCGATGAACGGCGTGAAGCCCGTCCAGTCGCCGGATTGGAAGCGCCAACCGGCTTCCAGGCGTCCGGACCAGCTGTCGGACGAGTAGTGACCGCGATAGGTGCCGGTCACGCCGCTCTGATCGACGGTGCGATGCGTGGTGACGTCCTGAGAGCCATAGGCAAGCGCGCCCGTGATGTAGCCCGCCGTGCCGATGTCCTGATGGGCATAGGCGCCGATCTGATAGATGTCGGATTTGCCCGAACCCGCCGCATGCGAAACGCTGAAGGTCGTGTTGCCGCCGCTGACCGCAAGCCCGGCCAGAAGGCCCGGATTGAAGATGTAATCGACGCCGCCCGCGACACCGTAATTGTGCGCATTGGTGCTGCTGCTGCCGACACTGGCGCTGCCATCCGTCGAACGGCCGCCGCCAAAGACGCCGCCCCACACATGCCACGGATTGCCATCGGCCTGCGCCGGTTTGACATCCGCGCCCGAAACGTCGGACGTCATCTCCGGCGCGCCACTGCGGCCCGTGAGCGACGGGCTCAGCATCGCATTCAGGAAATCTTCCTGCGCATCCTTCGATGTCTGGGCCGCCGCGACCGCAACTTCACCCGAGACCGCCGTGAGGCCGGCCGGTGTCAGCGTGCCGAATGCCGTCGGAATGCCGCCGGTCGTGTTGAAGTAATCGACCAGCGTGTTGCCGACGCGGTTCTGGTTGCCCGTCAAACCGTTGCCATAAGCCGGCGGCGACGGCGGCACATAAGACAGCGCCAGATCGATATAGGCATGCTGGCCGTCATAGCTGAGGCTCTGCGAGAAGTTGGTCGGCAGATTGGCGCTCGTCACCGATCCGAACGTCCCGCTCACCGTTCCCGCCGTCACGATCGTGTACTGCTTGTTGATGTAGTTGCCCGCGCCGTAGCTCGCCTTCACCGCCGCGCCGCCCAATGCCGCCGTTCCGGTGACATTGGCCTGCGATGCGCTGGCGGGGCTGAGGGCCACGACATAATTGCTGCCCGATGCAAACGTCAGGTTGCCATTCACATGCATCGTGCCGCTCGGCGTGAACGTCGCTCCGCTGGCGATGGACGCACTGCCCACCGTGCCGCTGCCGGTCAGCGTCGCGCCCGACTTCACGGTCGTGAGTGAAGACGACGCGATCGAGCCGGTCACGTCCAGCGTGCCGGCGGTCACCGTGGTGGCGCCGGTATAGGTGTTCGTCGCGGAGAGAACGAGTGTGCCCGCGCCGATCTTTTCCAGCGGACGCGCGCCACCGGTTTGCGAAATCACACCGGCCTGCGTCGCCGTGCCGGTCGTAACCTGCAACTGCGCATCGTTGGCGGCGAGGATCAGATTGTTGGCGATCGAGATGCCATTGCCATAGGCAAGGACCGGATCTTCCATCGTTATCGAACCGGTGCCGAACGCATGATCGCTTTCGGCATCGATGGTGCCGCCCTGGATCGTCGTTCCACCCGAATAGGTGTTGTCGCCGGAGAGCGTCAGCGTGCCCGTGCCGGTCTTCACCAGCGAACCAGTGCCGCTCAACACACCGGAGAACGTCGTCGAAGCATTGTCGCTGCCGACAGTGAACTGCGAGGAGCCGATGTCGATATTGCCTCCGCCGCTGAGTTCGGTGGCCGACTGGTTGAAGCCGCCCAGATCCAGTGTCGCGCCCTGCGCGACGATGATGTTGGAACTGCTCGCGAAGGCGTTCGCCACGCCCGCGCGCAACGTGCCGGCTTCGACATCCGTTGTGCCCGTGTAGGCAACCGCCGTGGTCACGACGAGGGTGCCGTTGCCGGTCTTGTCCAGATCGCGCGGCCCGCCTGTTTCGGTGATCGCGCCGGACTGCGTTGCCGTGCCGGTGTTCACCTGAAGCTGTGCGTTGCTGCCGGCGAGGACAACCGCGTCCGCCAGATTGACGCCGTCGCCGTAACCCAGACCGCCGCCCGCCAGGGTGACGGTGTTGTTGTTCAACGCGGCGCTGGTGCCAGCGGTGAGCACGCCGCCGGTCACGGTCGTCGCGCCGGTATAGGTGTTGGCGCCGGAGAGCGTTTCCGCGCCGCCTGTCAGCGTCAGCCCGCCCGTGCCGTCGATGACGCCGGAGAATTCGCCCGCGCCGTTCGTGATGGCGAGCGTCGCAGCGCCGGACTCGACCGTGCCGTTGCCCGAAAGCGATGCGATCGTCGCGCCCGCCGCCGTCGTTGTCGCGGTAAGGTCCAGCGTACCAAGATCATTGACGCTCGAATTGGCAATCGAGCCGTTGCCAGTGAGAGTGAGGCCCGCGCCGGCACCGATCTCTGTCGTGCCGCTATAGGTGTTGACGTTGCTCAGCGTCAGAGTACCACCCGTCAGCGTCAGGCCGCCGTTGCCTTGGATAACGCCATCGAATGTGTTCGAAGCGTTGGCCAATGTGAGCGTCTGAGCGCCCAGATTGACGAGACCGGTACCCGACAGTCCGGCAATAGTTGCGCCATTGTTCGTCGCGGAAATATCGAAGGTGCCCACATCGTCAACGGCGCTATTCGCGATGCTGCCATTTCCTGCCAGGGCCAGCGTGGTGCCGGATTCGATGATCGTCTCGGCGAAGTAGGTGTTGACGCCCGTGAGCGTCAGCGTGCCGCCGCCAGTCACATCAACCGAATCCGGGAAGCTTGCGCTGCCGGAAATAACGCCGGCGAATGTCGTGCTGCCGGTTTGGTTGACCGTCAGTCCCTTGCTGCCGAACTTGACCTGGCTTCCCGCGACGCCGGAAAGATTGTGGACCGTCGGCGTGGACGAGGTGATCGAGGCATCGAAGATCGCGCTCGCGCCCGTAAGGCTCAAGGCGTTGCTGTTCGAAATATCGCCGCTCGCACCGAGCGCCAGCGTTCCTTGATCGATCACGATGTTGTTGAAGGCGCTGCCGTTGGTGACGCTCAGAACGAGCGTGCCGGCGCCGGTCTTCTCGAAGGTGCTGTCCG
The DNA here is from genome assembly GCA_025451875.1 of Rhizomicrobium sp. Classification (GTDB taxonomy): domain Bacteria; phylum Pseudomonadota; class Alphaproteobacteria; order Micropepsales; family Micropepsaceae; genus Rhizomicrobium. Next base: position 3,387 of record JANWJQ010000148.1, on the reverse strand, counting down.
CACCGGAATCGATCGTGCCGCTGAACGTTGAGGTCTGCGCAGAGTCGGTAATGCCCGAACCGACCGTGAAGACGCCGTCGCCGGTATCGACTTCGCCGGCGCCCGAAAGCACGCCAATCGTCTGGTTGCCCTGGCCAGATACGAATAGCGCGCCGCTGGCGACCGTCAGGTTGTTGCCCTGCGTGAGCGAACCATTGGAGCTCAGATAAAGGCTGCCCGCTTCGACATCGATCCCGCCGGTGAATCCGCTGTAGTTCGGATGGCCGGTGAGATCGCCATGATAAAGATCAAGACGTCCATCGCCGATCTTCGTTATCGTTCCGTTGCCGGTGATATTGCCGGTGAACCCCAGTTCGCCGCCTGAGTCAGTGATATCGAACGTGCCGCCGCCCGGTTTGATCGTCAGGCCTTGCGCACTCTCTTCTGCGCCGGTGCCGGTGTACTGCAGGGCGCCGTGGGAGAACGAACCGCCGAGCGTGATGCCGCCCGTACCGATATTGTCCAGGCCGGCGATGCTGACCGTGCCGCCGCCGGAAATCTGCGTGCCGCCGGTCCATGCGTTGTTGGTGTTCGTCAGAACGGCCGTGCCTGCGCCGATGAACGCGATGGTCTGGTTCGCCGAGGCGCTGGTGATGGCGCCGGACAATGTGGCGGTCACGCCGCTTCTCACGACAATCTGCGCACCCGTGGAGAGAGTCGCCCCGCTGACGTTCAGCGAGATGTCGTTTCCATAGGTGCCGGTGCCCGACAGCCCGATGAGCGAGAAGCCGCCGGAGTTATCGACGTGGATGGTGCCGCTGCCGAAGGCGCCGGCGCTCGCCGCCTCGATGGTGCCTTCTTCGAGGAAGATGCCGGCCGAGCTATTCGTCGCCGCATCACCGGCGCCATTGTTGAACACCCAGTAGCCCGAATCGAACTTTCCGATTGCGCCGATGCCGGAGATGCCGCCCGTCGAGGACAGGTCGATGGCGCCCGCCGCGCCGTTCTCCGCCGTATCGTCACCCGCACCGCGCAGATCCAGCTCGTCGAAGCCGCTGCCGGTGATCGTCCCGAAGCTCGCCGCCGCGAGCGTTCCCGCTGCCTGCTGCGCCGCGCCTGTAGCGAAATCGGTCAGGCCGACATTGTCGGTGCCCATGCCGGTATAAAGAGAGACAATGCTGCCGCCACCATCGCCAGTCAGATCGACTTTGCCCGTCGTCGAACCTGCGAACAGATTGACGGCGGCGTTGGCGCCAAACTCCACCACGATGCTTTTGGTCGCGGTATCGAGCGTTCCGTAGTTGTTGATCGTGTTCGCGCCGCCAGTGACCAGGACATCGGTGGTCGCTGCGCTGATGCTGGCAACGGAATCGATAGTGAGCGTGTTTAAGCTGTTCGTGTTGCCCTGCAGCGCGAGGCCGGTGTCAAAGAGATGCGTGTGATCGTTCCCGATGGTTGCGGCCGTCGAAATATCGATGTCGCCCCCTGCCCCCACGTTAAGCCCGAACGTGTGGTTGCCCGCGCCATCGAGATTCGCGTTGATGGTGTCAGCGCCCAGGACCACGCTTGTGTAGCCGCCGCCTGCAACCGAAATGCCGCTCGCGCCCAGGAAAACATTGCCGCCGCCTGCGCCGGTGGTATCGAGCGTGGTCGCGCCCGAACCGAAATTAAAGAGCTCGAGCGCCGCGCCGCCGTCCGTGCTCGCCTCCGTCAGGCTCGACGCGCCGCCGCTGAAGGTGACGTTCAATGCCCCCGTTGAGCTGTTGATATAGAGTGTGTCCACTGTGGGACCGGAAGCCGTCTTGTCGATGATCACGCTGTCGATGTTGACGGTATCGCCGCCGAGCGTCTCGATTTCAACGCCGCCGCCAGTGGAGGTGTTGTCCGTGCCCGTGCCACCCGCAGCATAGGTGATGGTGCCGCCGCCGGTGGGAGAGACGCTGTCGGCTTGAGCGCCGGTCTGGACACCGAACAGGATCGCGGCCGCGCTGGCCGAACCCATGAGGACGCGCGTGAGGTTGTTCATTTGAATCTCGTTGTGCTGATGGTGATGTGAATTTCGTGGAAGCGGCGCGCGCAGCGCGAAGGGGCGGTCATCCGCATACCCTTAGGGCTGCGGACGACAGAAGACCGGGCCCCTCGGAATCCGAAGGACTCAAACGCGAACTCATTGGTATTCCCCCGATGGAGCGGCGCGCCGCTGCTCGTGGGACTAAACTGCATATCGCGCGTTCGTTAGACAGTGTCTAAAATTGACCAAACTCGTTTTGTATGTACGCTAGCGTATACTCGATAAGGGTTTGTTCCCGATGGAACAATTCCCGGTTGTGTTGGCAGTCATATGGCTGACGCATTAGCCATATTCTCCACAGAAGGCTTGTCCCCCATCTCCAGCGCCGACATCTCATTTTCATCACCGCTCAAGCGTTGGACCGTTCTGGTCAATGGCGACATTCCGCAATCCACATTCGATCGGCTGCGAAATCATCCGCGCTATCGCGAGATATCGCGCCGCTTCATGTCCGAGACCCTCGCACTCGCGGCGACGGACAGACGCGTGGACAGCATATTCAAGGACATGGGCCGCTACGGCGCCGCGGTGTGGTCGCTTTATCTGCATTTCACCGGCGGACTGACGCTGCCGCGCCTGAAGGAAATCTGCGCGCGCTCGAAACTGCTCAGCCCCGGCCGCGCCCGCGCGTTGCTGATTTACCTTCAACTGATCGGCTATGTGAAAGCGGCTCCGAAGACGGCGGGCGGCATCACGCGTTACATCCCCAATCCGGCGCTTGTTGCCGCGCTCAAGGCGCAGGCATTGTTCGGCCTGAAAGCGCTCGCCGTGGTCGATCCGAATTTCGAACCTGTCGTCGATCATATCGATGAGCCCGAAGTTTTCCGCACGCTCATGGTCAAGTTCGGCGAAGGCGCGATCAATACTTCCGTGGCCGTCGATCAGAGCTCGCCGTTCATGACCATCTTCACCATGCGCAACGCCGGGATGCAGCTGCTGCATCTGATGCTGCTGGCCGATGTCGAGCCCGATCAAAAGCCTCCCGCTCAGAGAATAAAGCTTTCGATCGCGGCGGCCGCCAAGCAATTGAATGTGGCGCGATCGCATATCGCACGCATCCTCAATCTCGCCGAGAAGGCAAAATTACTGACTCGCCTGGAAGACGGCTCGATGGAGTTGTCGGAGGAATTGCGCCGCGACGCCGATCTGGTTCTTTGCCTGCAGATTGTCGGCTATGCGATCTGCGCGGCGCACGCTTACGAACAGATCCCGGCGTCGCGGCGGTAAACGAGGGAAAGACGCCGCAAATACGGGTCTGAACGGTGTGAAAAACATCCGGAATAGGTCATATTTATTGTCCTATTTCCGGAATAATTACTTGACTGGCGTAACGGTGG
>JANWJQ010000147.1 GCA_025451875.1 Rhizomicrobium sp. | reverse complement strand
GCGCGCAGTGATGCCCGGCGCGCACCGCCACGCCTTCTCTATCCAATATGGTGGCGACATCGTGCGCATGCATCCCCTCGGTCTCAAAAGAGAGGATCGCGCCCTTCCCCGGCGCATCGCCGATCACCCGCAGCCAGTTGAATTCGCGGACCGCTTCGCGGGCATAGGTGAGCAGATCATGCTCATGCGCGCGGACGGCCTCACGGTCGAAGGAACGCATATAATCGATCGCCGCCGCCAGACCGACACTTTCGATGATCGGCGGGGTGCCCGCCTCGAACCGCGCCGGCGGATCGGCATAGGTGACGACATCGCGCGTGACTTCGCGGATCATCTCGCCGCCGCCATTGAACGGCCGCATCGCCTTCAGATGCGCCCGCTTGCCATAGAGCGCGCCGATACCCGTCGGCCCATAAAGCTTGTGGCCGGTGATCGCATAGAAATCGATATCCAGCGCCTGCACATCCACGATCTCATGCACCGCGCCCTGGCAACCATCGGCCAGCACCGGCACGCCCTTGGCATGTGCCCGCGCCACGATCTCTTTGAGGGGCGTAACCGTGCCCAGTACATTCGACATATGCGTGATCGCGACCAGCTTGGTCTTCGGCCCGATGGCGGCATCCAATGCCTCGACATCGAGCGAACCGTCATCGCGCAGATCGACCCAGCGCAGCACCGCGCCCTGCCGCTCGCGCAGGAAATGCCACGGCACGATGTTGGAATGATGCTCCATCACCGACAGCACGATCTCATCGCCCGGCTGAATGCGGGGCGCGAGGAAGGAATAGGAGACGAGATTGATCGCTTCGGTTCCGCCCTTGGTGAAAACGATCTCGTCTTCATGTTTGGCGTTCAGAAACTTCTGCACTGTGCGGCGCGCGGCTTCGTAGCGATCCGTCGATTGGGCGGAAAGGTAATGCACACCGCGGTGCACATTCGCATATTCGCTGCTCGCGAAATCGCGCATCGCGTCCAGAACCTGACGCGGCTTCTGCGCCGATGCCGCGCTATCCAGATAGACCAGCAGCTTGCCGTAAACCGGCTTCGCAAAGATCTCGAAATCGGTCCGCGCGGCCATCGGATCGAATCCGGCCTTGATGGTCTTGGGGATCGCCGTCACGACAATCCCTCCAGCGCCGCATCCACCGCCTGCCACACAGACGCGCGAACGGATTCACTTTCGATCTGATCGACCGCATCGCCAATAAAGGCGCGCATCAGCAGCGCGCGCGCTTCGGCTTCCGGAATGCCGCGCGAGCGCAGATAGAATAGCGACTCCGCATCCAGATCGCCGATGGCCGCGCCGTGGGCGCATTGCACATCATCGGCGAGAATTTCCAGTTCCGGCTTCAGGTCGATCTCGGCACGATTGCCAAGCAGCAATCCCTTCGCCGTCTGGCGGCTATCCGAGCCATTCGCGCCTTCGGCGACCGTGACCTTGCCCTGATAGACCCCGCGCGCGTGGCCGCCGGCCACATATTTGAAAAGCTGCGTGCTCCGCGTCTTGCCGCTCGCGTGGACGACATGCGCCGTCACATCGGCATGACCATCATTCAACGCACCGACACCGGAGAGATGCGTTTCAGCCCCCGCGCCATCCAGTCCGATATGCAATTCGGTGCGCGAAAGCTTGCCGCCGAAATCGGCAATGTGGGCGCGATAGACCGCATCCTTCGCGACGCTTGCCGCGATCTCACAGATGCGAATGGCCTGGTCCGCCTTGGGCGTCAGCCGCGTCTGTGTCAGCCGCGCATTCGGGCCGAGCACAAGCTCCACGCCGATATTCTGGAAGCCCGAAAATTCATCGGCCTCTTCAATAAGCGTGACCGCCGCGCTTTCTTCCAGCACGACCAGAACCCGCGCCTGCCCTTCGCCGGAAAAGCGAACGCGAACCTCACCGCTGCCGTTCTTCGCAACACGCAACGCAAAACCGCTCTTCGCGAAAGCCAGCGAGGCCGCTTCCATCGCACCGGTATTGCTCAGCGAGCCAAGGCGCTGTTGCACCCAGTCAGGCGGATTGCCGGCCGCGAGATCGAACAGCTCCACGCCTCGCGGCAGCGTTTCAACCGCCCACTTCGCGGCCCCGGCCTGCTCGACCTTGTCGGCGCCCAGCACCGCGTGAAGATCGCTGTATTTCCATTCTTCCACGCGGCGATGCGGAACGCCCTTCACACGAAAGGCTTCGACAGCCTTCGCGCGGCGCGCATCGAGTGTGGAGATCGGCGCGTTCATGCCGCATCCTTGATGATCTGCTCGTAGCCCTTGGCCTCGAGTTCGTGCGCCAGTTCCTTGCCGCCTTCCTTGATGATGCGGCCGGCGGACAGAACATGCACCCGGTCGGGCACGATGTAATCCAGCAGGCGCTGATAATGGGTGATGACCAGCATCGCGCGATCCGGCGCGCGCAGGGCGTTCACGCCCTCGGCCACGAGCTTCAGCGCATCGATGTCCAGGCCAGAGTCGGTTTCATCCAGAACGGCCAGCGCGGGCTGAAACAACGCCATCTGCAAAATCTCAAGACGTTTCTTCTCGCCGCCGGAGAAACCGACATTGAGCGCGCGCTTCAGCATCTCTTCCGACACTTTCATCGCCGCCGCCTTCTCGCGGACGAGACGCAACACCCCGACGGCATCCACTTCCTTCTCACCGCGTGCACGGCGCTGCGCGTTCAGTGCGGTCTTGAGAAAGGTGAGCGTGGTGACGCCCGGAATTTCCACCGGATATTGCATGGCGAGGAACACGCCCTTCGAGGCGCGCTGATCCGGCGACATGGTTGTCAGGTCTTCACCTTTGTAGGTGATCGAACCACCGGTGATTTCGTAACCGGCGCGGCCCGCCAGCACATAAGACAGCGTGGATTTGCCGGAGCCGTTCGGTCCCATGATCGCATGTACCTCGCCCGCACCGACGCTGAGCGTCAGCCCTTTGAGGATTTCCTTGCCATCGACTTTGGCGTGAAGGTCTTTGATCTCAAGCATGTCTAACCAACGCTGCCTTCCAAACTGATGCTGACGAGCTTTTGTGCTTCCACGGCGAATTCCATCGGCAATTGCTGCAGCACTTCCTTGCAGAAGCCGTTCACGATGAGCGACACCGCTTCGTCCTGCGGTATGCCGCGCTGCAGGCAATAGAACAGTTGATCTTCGGCGATCTTGGAGGTCGTCGCCTCATGCTCGATGCGCGCGGTGGGATTGCGCGCTTCGATATAGGGAACCGTATGCGCGCCGCATTCACCGCCGATCAGCAACGAGTCGCATTGGGTGTAGTTGCGCGCCTTCTCCGCCTTCGGATGCACACTCACCAAACCGCGATAGGTATTCTGCGCCTTACCCGCGCTGATGCCCTTGGAGATGATCCGGCTCTTCGTGTTCTTGCCCAGATGGATCATCTTGGTGCCGGTATCGGCCTGCTGGAAATGATTGGCAATGGCGATGGAATAGAACTCGCCCACCGTGTCGTCGCCGCGCAGGATCACGCTGGGATATTTCCAGGTGATCGCCGAGCCAGTTTCCACCTGCGTCCATGAGATTTTGGATCGTGCGCCACGGCAATCGCCACGCTTGGTGACGAAGTTGTAGATGCCGCCCAGACCGTTCTCATCGCCCGGATACCAGTTCTGCACGGTGGAGTATTTGATCTCCGCGCCTTCCAGCGCGATCAACTCCACCACCGCGGCATGTAGCTGGTTCTCATCGCGCTTCGGCGCGGTGCAGCCTTCCAGATAGGAAACGTAAGCGCCTTCATCCGCGATGATCAGCGTGCGCTCGAACTGGCCGGTGTTGTTGGCATTGATGCGGAAATAGGTGGACAACTCCATCGGGCAGCGCACGCCTTTGGGCACATAGACAAACGTGCCGTCGGAGAACACCGCCGAATTCAGCGTCGCGAAGAAATTGTCGGATACCGGAACCACCGAGCCGAGATATTTCTTCACCAATTCGCTGTGATCGCGGATGGCTTCGGAGATCGCACAGAAGATCACGCCCGCTTCGTTCAGCTTGTCCTTGAACGTCGTCGCTACCGATACGGAGTCGAACACCGCATCCACCGCGACGCCAGCCAGCGCCATCTGCTCATGCAGCGGGATGCCGAGCTTCTTGTAGGTTTCCAGCAGCTTGGGATCGACTTCGTCCAACGACTGCTTCTTGGGCGTGTTCTTCGGCGCCGCGTAGTAATAGGCATCCTGGTAATCGATCTTCGGGTAATGCACCCGCGCCCAATTCGGCTCGCGCATTTCCTTCCAGCGGGCGAAGGCGCCGAGGCGCCATTCCAGCATCCAGCCCGGCTCATTCTTCTTGGCCGAGATGTATTTGACGGTATCTTCGCTCAGCCCCTTGGGCGCGCGCTCCATCTCTATATCGGTGACGAAGCCGTATTTGTACTTGTCACCAAGCTCAGCGACTTTTTCCCGGGTTTCGATCGCGGCCATCAGGCGCCTCCCGCGGCGGCGAGCGCCAGCTTGCGGCCCATCAACCGGTTCAACGAATGGATCAGCGCATCGATTTCGGTCACGCCATGCTCCGGCCCGAAGCTTGCGCGCAAAGCGCAGCGCGCCAGGCTCTCATCGACATTCATGGCTTCCAGCACGTGGCTCGGCGAAACCTTGCCGGACGAACAGGCCGCGCCGGAACTGACGCAGATGCCGTCGAGATCCAACGCCATCAGTGTGCTTTCCGCCTGCAATTGCGGAATGGCGAAGCAGGACAAATTCTTCTGCCGCACCTCATGAGTGCTAAACACAACCGCATTCGGCTCCATATTGCGCAGCGACTCTTCGAAATAGGTGCGCAGCACACCGACATGCTCGCTCTCCGCATCGAAATTCGCCTGCAACGCGCGGGCGGCCGCGCCGAAGCCGACAATCCCAATCAGGTTCTGCGTGCCGGCGCGGCGGCGCATCTCCTGCACACCGTTGAACAGCGGTGATAGCGGTGCAGCTTCGCGCGCAATCAGCGCGCCTGCGCCCTGCGGTCCGCCAATCTTATGCGAAGCGAGCGATAGATAATCCGCGCCCCAAGCAGAGAAGCGCACTGGGCTGTAACCCGCGGACACCGCATCCACATGCAGCAGCGAACCCTCGCCACCTTCGGCGCGCAGGATCGCGACCATCGCCGCGATGTCTTCAATTACGCCGGTCTCATTGTTGGCGAAGATCAGCGATACGAGAACGCGGCCCTTGCCGTTCATCAGCAGCGAGCGAAATGTTTTCGGATCAATGCGGCCATGTTCGGTGACGGGAACGATCGTCAGCACGAGCCCCGGCGTTTTCTCCGCCAGATCCCGCGCCACCG
>JANWJQ010000146.1 GCA_025451875.1 Rhizomicrobium sp. | reverse complement strand
GTCCGCTTTCACACGAACCTTCACGTTGTAGTCGATCACCCGCTTGACGGGCACGATAACTTTCATGGCTGCTCGATTGCCTTCTTGGAATGGCGGCGTCTTATCCCCGGATGCATCCCGCGTCCGAACCCCTGTCGCCGCTCGCTCTTTTGTGCGGCGCAAAAACTAGGTCCGGGCCTGACCGCCTGTCAACGAAGCTTCATGCCGTTCTGCTGGGGAAAGATGACGCTCCGTAACCTAGAAAATTCATGCTGCGCCGCAGCATTTTCAAAGTCAGCGTCATTCTGCCGCAGGCTCAGAGCGCGACCCAGAAGAAGAGCCGCAGGCTGTCATTGTCCGAGGCGTTGTGGCCGAGGCCGTCATAGTTGGAGCTGGCGCCGTTGAACTTCGTGTAGACGAAGTACTGCAGCCCGATGCGCATATTGAACCGGCCATCCAGAGGTGCGTCCGGTCCGCCAAACGGCGTGTAGTCGACCTGGAACAGCAAGCCGCTGCTGTCCGGTTTCAGAGTGCGATTGTCGCCATAGAGAATCGCATCCGTGCTGCCGGTGGTGTCGAAGGCGCCGATCGTGCCGCCGATCATGTTTTGCCAGTAGTACGACGCATCGATCCGGAAATCGTTCAGATCATTGCTCCGCGATGCGGCGCCGCCCAGCAGGAGGGTTGCGCGCAGATTCTGGTGCTCATGCGTGTAGCGGGCGTTCACCTGATAAATGTTCGAGGTGTCGCCCATGAACTGATATGACGCGTCGAGTCCGATGTCCTGGTAGCGATCGGTCGTGCCTGTACTCTTGTCGCTGCCGGGATAGACGCTGGGGAACATGGCGAACGCACCGACTTCGAAATTCTGATTGCCGTAATCCTTCTGATAGGCGGCGCGGAAATAGGGCGCGACGCCGTTGAGAATGTTGTTGTCATCCGCGTAGCTGTTCATGGCGCGGAGGAATCCTCGGCCCGGCGTCCAATAGAATCCCGCTTCGGTGTAGATCGACGAATTCCACCAGGCATAGGCGCTCATGCCCAAAGTGGTCTGGGCGAAACCGCCGTCGAGCATGGTCGCAGCCGCAGGCGCCGGCACCAGATCGGAGCTCGTATAGGGAAAGCCCCAGGCTGACGTGGTGTTCCAGGAATCCTGCATCGTGGGATTGTTGTTGAGGTCGAGTCCCAAGAGCACGTCAGAGCCGTCGATCGTGGCATGCGTCACGGCGCGGAGGTCCAGATTGTCCCAGGATGCGGCGCGGCCGATTCCGTCATAGGTCCATTGGGTGAAGGCGCCGAAGTGATCGCCGACGCCGCCGGCGATGAAGAGACTGAACTGATCGAGCGTGGTGTTGTCGTTTGTGGCGTAATGCGGCGCGGGCGGCGGCTGATCGGCGCTGGTGTGGACATAGGAGGCCATCGCCATGGCGGAAACCGGCAGCGTGAACGTGTCGCCCGCGCGCATGGTATAGCCTTCCAGCTTGAATTCGCGGCCGAAGGGCGTGAGTTGCGGGCCAAAGCCGCCGACATGACAGGCGCTGCACGCTTGTTGCGTCTGCACCGCATAGGCGGGCACCGCCTCAGCACGATGCATACCCGCGCCGAGCAGGACGATTGTCCCAAGCAAAATACGAAGCCGCATGATATTTCCCCGCACGCCATCGAATATTCAGACGGCGGCAAATTGCTCGTTTCGTCCAAGAAGACGTTGAGCAAGGTCAATTTCGGCAACGCATGACTATGACTGTGACTTCTGCGCAACACTGGATCGCGGCAAATGGGAAACTTGTAATCTCACCGCCATGTCCGCCGCGATCATGAGATCGGCTTCCGGTTCCGCTATTTCACGGTAATCGCCATCTTCATCATCGGATGGATTTTGCAATGCACGTGATAGACGCCGGGCTTGGGGAAACCCACGACGATGTCTTGCCCGAAAGTGTCCATGCCCTTGTCGCTCGATGTCCCGTCCGGGTTATCGATCGTGATATTGTGGGTGATGTGATCGCTGTCGGTAAAGCGGACGGTATCGCCCGCCTTGATCGTTACCGCATCCGGAACAAATTCGAGATCGCGCTGATCGACGGCCGTTTCGGCGGCGCATGCGGGCGCCGCGAGAATCGGGAACGCAAGAAGGGCCAGCAATGCGATGTAGTGCACCGTAACTCGAGACATGACCTGCTCCTCCTGTTGCGGCTGCAGACAACTCCTTCTTAGCTGGAAACGCCCGTTATTTCAGCGTTTCAAGATATTTCACGAGTTCCTCTGCGTCCGACTTGCTGGTGATCCCGGCAAACGCCATCCGATTGCCCGGCACGACCTGCTGCGGATGCTCGACATAGGCGGCGAGCTTGTCGGGCGTCCAAGTGATGCCCGACGCCTTCATCGCGGCGGAGTAGGAGAAGTCGGGCATCGTGCCCGCCTTGCGGCCGACGACGCCGAAGAGATTGGGGCCGATCTTGGCGCCCGCGCCTTTGGTGTTGGAATGGCAGATGGCGCAGCGCTGGAATATCTCTGCACCATGTTTGGCATCGTCGGCCTGCGCCTGCGAGGCGAGCAAGCCTGCCATGGCGATCAAGCCCATCGACTTTACGATCCGAAGCATAGTTCTCTCCCCTTCTGCTGTGCGAACCCGCAGACCGGAATCTTAGCGCGGCTTTTGTGTCGGGAATAGGGACAAGCCGTGGTTTCGGTGGCATTGCAGCGAGAGGGTGTCGGTCGGCTCACCCCCACGCGACGGATCGAATTGATCGTCGTTCTGGGCGCGTTGACGGCGTTCGGCGCGCTCTCCATCGACATGTACCTGCCCGCGCTGCCCTCCATCGCGCGCGACTTCCACGTTCCCATCGGATCGGCGGAAGCCACGCTTGCGTCGTTCTTCCTCGGCTTCGCGGCAGGCCAGGCCTTCTTTGGACCGATGGCCGATCGCTTCGGCCGCAAGCCGCCACTCTATGCGGGTCTGCTTCTCTATCTGGCGATGTGCGCGGTCTGCGCCATGTCGTCGAGCGTCGAAATGCTGATGGTGGCGCGCTTTTTCCAGGCGGTCGGCGCCTGCGCGGGTGGCGTGGTAGCGCGCGCCTGCGTGCGCGATCTTTTCGGGCCGGAAGAAACGCCGCGCGTCTTCGCTTACATGATGCTGGTGCTGGCGGTGGCGCCGCTGATCGCGCCGTTCCTGGGCGGCTACTTTTTGATCTGGGCAAGCTGGCGCGCGATCTTCTGGTTTCAGTTCGCGTTCGGCGGCGCGGTGGCGATTGCGGTTGCGATCCGCCTGCCGGAAACGCATGGCGGCGCGCATCGCGCACTGCATCCGTTCATCATCGTCGCGGATTATGCCCGTATCGTGCGCGACAAGCGCTTCATCGCCTATGCGCTGTCCGGCGCGGTGAGCAACGCATCGCTCTATGCCTATCTCACCGGATCGGCGCATGTGTTCATCGATCTTTTCCATGTCGCGCCACAGCATTTCGGCTGGTTCTTCGGCACCAATGCGGTGGGCCTGATCGGCACCGCGCAGATCGCCGCGCGCTATGTGAAGGGACGGCTGCCCGAAACGGTGATGCTGCGCGCGCAGATCGGGCATCTGTTCGCCGGCGCGATTCTGGTTGCGGAAGCACTGTTCGGCCTTGGCGGCGTCTTCGGCTTGGGCGCGTCGCTCTTTATCTTCCTCGCCTTCAATGGCGCGATCGGCCCGATGGGGACGGGCGCGGCGATGCGCCATTACGCGGTGAATGCGGGCATGGCGAGCGCCTTGCTCGGCTCATTGCAGTTTGCGATCGGCTTCGGCGTTTCGCTCATCATGGGCGCGTTCAATGCCGTGACGCCGCTGCCGCTCGCCGCATTGATGGTGGGCTGCGCGGTGACGGGCTTGCTCCTGCATCTGGCCTTGCGGCCGCAGGATGCGGTGCGCACCTAATTACCTCCCCCTTGTGGGGAGGTCGATAAAATTCGAAGCGTAGCGAAGAATTTTTCGGGCGGGGGGATGGTGCAAACACACTCCCCCACCCGGATCGCTTCGCTCTCCGACCTCCCCACAAGGGGGAGGTGATTGGACGCTACAAGTGCCGGGTCAGACCGTGAATCCGCTATTCACGAAAGGCAGCGTTCGCACGCGCTTGCCGGTCGCCGCGAAGATCGCATTGGCGAGCGCAGGGGCAACGGGTGGCACAGGCGGTTCGCCGACGCCGCCGGCTTCCGCGCCTTCGCTTTCCATCACCAGCACCTCGATCTGCGGAATCTCCGCCAGACGCAGCACCGGATAGGCGTCGAAATTCTTCTGCTCCGCCGCGCCGTCCTTCAGTGTGATCTGCTCGCGCAGGGCCGAAGACAGCCCCATGATGATGCCGCCTTCCACCTGCGCCTTGATCTGGTCGGGATTGATCGCAAGCCCCGGATCGATGGCGCAGCACGCCTTGTGCAGCGTGATCTTGTTCTTCGCATCGACGGAGAGTTCGATGACTTGCGCGACGGTGGTTCCCCAACTGTGCTGGTCGAAATAGGCGATGCCCTGTTTATGGCCCGCAGGCGCGTTGCCCCAATCGGCCATCAGGGCCGCGGCATTCAGCGCCCGCAATCCGCGCGCATTTTCTGCCAGCAGCGTGCGGCGATAGGCGAGCGGATCGAGGCCTTCGCCATGGGCGATCTCATCCACCAGGCTCTCGATGAAGAAGATGGTGATGCCCGGATCCACTGAGCGCCATGACCCGATGGGAAATTGCAGCTTGGTATTCTTCTGCCGCAGCACGACATCGCCATAGGGATAATTCCAGGCAATGCCGCCCAGCGCGCGGTCGTTCGATGTCGCGCCGGTGTAATCAAGCGCGCGGATGGTCTTGTCGTCGTTCAATACCGCGCGCAGTTTGCACAGGCTCGCGGGACGATAGACGTCATGCGTCATGTCCTCTTCGCGCGTCCAGATCAGCTTCACCGGAACGCCGCCCAACGCCTTGCTTGCCCTGGCGGCGACGATTCCGTAATCGGTTTCCAGCCGCCGTCCGAACCCGCCGCCCACATGCGTCAGGTGCACGGTGACGGCGTCCTTGGGCAGCGCCAGCTCCTTCACCAGCGCATCGCGCATGTCGCCGGGCACCTGTGTCGATACCCACATCTCGCAGGATGTGTCTGTCACCTGCGCCGTCGCATTCATCGGCTCCATCGGCGAATGCGACAGAAGTTGAACGCCGTAGTCCGCTTCATAGATCTTCGCGCCGCTCGCCAGCGCCGCGTTCACGGCGGCGACGGTTTTCGCCTTGTCCTTCCCGGGAAGCACGACGACAGAGGAATCCGCCGCGCCGATCTGTGCGCGCAAGGCATCTGTCACCACGTCGGCAGAGGCCACGGCATCCGCGGGCTTCGTCCATTGCGGCGTCAGCGCGTCGAGGCCTTTCTTCACCGCATGGAAGTTCGTGCCCGCCACGATCACGGCGTTGTCCAGCTTCACCACATGGCGAACACCTTTCACCGCCAGCGCAGGCTTTTCATCGACGCCCGCCAGCCTGCCGCCGAAGAACGGACATTGCGCCAGTGTGGCGATCAACATGCCCGGAACCTTCACATCGATTCCATAGATCGCTTCGCCGTTCACTTTCTGCGGAATATCGAGGCGCCGCACCGGCTTGCCGATCAGCTTGCGGTCCTTGCGTTCCTTCAGATCGACATCGTTCGGGAACGCCATGTGCACCGCTTTGGACACCAGCGATCCGTAGCTGCGTTTCAACTTGTTGTTGGGATGCCAGACGATTCCGTTCTCGGTCCAGCAGGTGTCACGGTCCACGCCCCAATGCTGCGCCGCCGCCGCGACCAGAAGATGCCGCGCCGTCGCGCCCGCTTTGGCGAACATGTCGAACTGGCCGTGAATGGAGCTGGAGCCGCCGGTGTAATAACCGTTGCCGTCCTTGATCATGAAGGCGTCGGTCACCGGCGCCATCTCCACGCGCACTTTGCTCCAGTCCGCATCGAGTTCATCGGCGACGATCTGTGCGAGGCCCGTTTGCGCGCCCTGTCCGATGTCGCTGGCATTCACGCGAATGGTGGTGATGCCATCCGGTGCGATCACGATCCACATGGTGAGTTCATTCGCGGGCGGCGGCGTCTCGCGCGAACAGCCCGCAACGCCAAGCATCAGCCCCGCGCCCGCGGCGCTGCCGGTGATCAGGAAGATGCGGCGAGAAAGCATGCGGCCTCCGCCGGCCAGCATCGCGCAGGTGATGCGGGCGAGGCAATCAACTCGCTGTGAAAGCTAGCGCGTATAGGTGCCGGATTTTGCCGTCTCGATGGCGGCGCGGAAGGCGATGGGGTCGGCAATGTCGGGGATCTCCACGAAATCCACGCCCGAGCCTTCGATGCGCAGATGGCCGTAGCCGAGCATGCGTCCCCAGAAGCTCTGCTCCACCTTCACGCCTTCGATGTTGGGAAGCGCGATCTCATAGGTCTTGAGCGACACGAGGCCGGTCTTCTCCACGAAGCGGTGCGTGGTGACGCCGATCTCGGTGGTCCATTTCTTCAGCATCATCATCAGGAAGATCACGATGCCGATGATGAAGATGCCCAGGAACACCAGCGCGAGCAGCGCCTTGAATGTGTACCACCAGTGGAATCTGGCGCGCGCGACGAGCGTTTCGCCCTGGCCGAGCGACTGTTCGATATAGGACATGAACCCCTCCGGAATCGCTCTAGTTATATAGGTAGCGCGGAATTTTTCCTCCCCCGTTTACGGGGGGAGGAGCTGAGCGCATTTCGCGCGAAGCGGAGGGGGAACATTGCGCCAAGGCCCCCCTCCTGCTCACTTCGTTCGCCACGTCCCCCGTAAACGGGGGAGGAAAGTGGCGGCTATTCCCGGTGATCCGGCAGCAGGACTTCGCGCAGGCCCTTGTGGTTGGGGCGCGAGACGACGCCTTCTTCTTCCATGCGTTCGATGACGCGGGCGGCGCGGTTGTAGCCGATTTCGAGGCGCCGCTGGATGTAGGAGATCGTGGCCTTGCGGTCGCGCGCGACAATGGCGAGCGCCTTGTCATAGGTGTCGTCGCCCGAATTGCTGTTGCCGCCCATCATGCCATAGGAGTCATCCGCGTCGCCTTCCGGCTCTTCGGTGACTTCGTCCAGATATTCCGGCGAGCCCTGGCTCTTGAGGAAGCGCACCACATCCTCGACTTCGTGATCGGTGACGAAGGGCCCGTGGATGCGGCGGATGCGGCCGCCCGTCATCATGTGCAGCATGTCGCCCTGGCCGAGCAGTTGTTCGGCACCCTGTTCGCCAAGGATGGTGCGGCTGTCGATCTTGCTCGTCACCTGGAAGGAGATGCGCGTCGGGAAGTTCGCCTTGATGGTGCCGGTGATCACGTCCACTGACGGGCGCTGCGTCGCCGCGATGAGATGTATGCCCGCCGCGCGCGCCATCTGCGCGAGACGCTGCACCGCGCCTTCGATTTCCTTGCCGCTGACCATCATCAGGTCGGCGACTTCATCGACCACCAGAACGATGTAGGGCATCGGCTCCAGCTCGAGCATTTCGTCTTCATAGATCGGCTTGCCGGTTTCGCGGTCGAAGCCGGTCTGCACCGTGCGCGTGAGCTGCTCGCCCTTGTCCTTCGCCTTGCGGACGCGCTCGTTGAACGCTTCCACGCCGCGCACGCCCAGCTTGGACATCTTGCGATAGCGCTCTTCCATCTCGCGCACCGCCCATTTGAGCGCGACGATGGCCTTCTTCGGATCGGTGACGACCGGCGACAGCAGATGCGGGATGCCGTCATAGACGGAAAGCTCCAGCATCTTCGGATCGATCATGATCATGCGGCACAGTTCCGGCGGCATGCGATAGAGCAGCGACAGGATCATGGTGTTGAGGCCGACCGACTTGCCCGAACCGGTGGTGCCGGCGATCAGCAAGTGGGGCATCTTGGCGAGATCCGCCATCACCGGCTCGCCGCCAATGGTCTTGCCGAGCGCCAGGGTGAGCGGCGCGCGCGCCTTCTCGAAATCGGTGCTGGAGAGAAGCTCGCGCAGATAGACGGTTTCGCGATGCTGGTTCGGCAATTCGATGCCGATCACATTGCGGCCCGGAATGGTCGCGATGCGCGCAGCGACCGCCGACATCGAACGCGCCACGTCGTCGGAGAGCGAGATCACGCGGCTCGACTTCACGCCCGCCGCCGGTTCGAATTCATACAGCGTCACCACCGGGCCGGGGCGCACCGCCTGGATGCGGCCGCGCACGCCGAAGTCGCTCAGCACCGCTTCGAGCATGCGCGCATTTTCTTCCAGCGCTTCGTCGGTGATGTCGGAATTGTCCGTCACGCGCACCGGCTCGGCGAGAAGGCCGAGCGCGGGAAGCTGATATTCGCTGGACGAAAGATTGAACGCCGGCTGTTTGGCGGGCTTGAGCGGAATCGGTTTCTTCAGATCCTCGCGCTTCACGCGCACCGCGGATTTGCGATCGGAGATGCCGGTATCGACGCCGGGCGTCGCCGCCAGCGGTTCGGGACGGATCTTCAGCTCATAGCCGTCGCCATCGTCTTCATCTTCGTCGTCATAATCCTGATCGTCATCGTCGGAATCGTGGTCATAGGCCTTGGGCTGGCGGTCGCGCAGTTCCTGCACCGCGCCCATGGTGCGCCCATGCGCCCACAGGAAGAACGCCGGAATGTTCGCGATGCCGCGCATGAAGCGGATGAAGTGGATGCCTGTCGCCAGAAACGCGAGCGGCAGGCCGGTGAGCAGCAGAAGCATCGGCAACGCGGTGCCGATCCAGTGCGCGCCATAGAAATGCGCCGCGTGATTGGAAAGCCCGACCACCGCAAGACCGATCAATCCGCCCGCGCTTGTCGTCGGCAGCGATGCGGGACCGTTCACCAGTCCCAAACCGGCCGCGACGAAGATCGTGCCGAGGAACCATGCCAGCGCGCGCCACAGCGCATAAGACAGATGTTTGCCCGTCATCGCGCGCACGCCCCAGAAGGCCGGCGGTGCGAGGAAGGCGAGCGATGCGATACCAAACGTCTGCAGCAGAAGATCCGCCGCCGTCGCGCCGAAGCCGCCCAGAAGGTTGCTCGGTTCCGCGCCGGTCGCGTTATTGATGCTGCCGTCGGCGGAATTGTAGGTCGCCAGCGCGATCAGCGCGGCAACAGAGCCCACGAACAGAAGAAGTCCCGCGCCGCGCAGCGCCACCACCGAAAGCGCGCGGCCCAGCTTCAGCCGCGCATCGCTCATGGCATCCTGGAAGGCCGCCTTGCGCGACCGTGGCTGATACACGCCCATCGCCCGCCGTGACGTGCCCATCAACGATCCCCGCTCAGAATTTCACCCATCCTCTGGAGTGCCGTCCGAATGGTTGACAAATCGCTAACGAGCGCCACCCGGAGGAAGGAAAAGCCAGGGTTTGACTGGGGTTTTCCGGTTAGGATTTCCCTACCCATATAGGCACCGGGCAGGGTGCGGATGCCCCCTTCGCGCCACAGCTTCAGCGCCGCCTTCTCGCCATCGCCGACGTCCAGCCAGAGGAAGAACCCGCCGTCCGGCATGCGGAACCCGGCATGGTTGCCGATGACGCGCCGCGCTTCCTCGAAACGCTCCTTGTAGGTCTGCCGGTTGGCGGCGACATGCTCCTCGTCGCGCCACGCCGCGGCGCTCGCCGCCATGATCGGCATCGGCACCTGCGGCCCGGCGTAATTGCGCCACTGGCGGAACGTGGCCATCAGCTTTTCATCGCCCGCAACGATGCCCGAGCGTAGACCCGGCAGCGCGGATCGCTTGGACAGCGAGTGGAAGGTGAGGAGGCGCGAGAAGTCGCCGGTCATCGCATAACGCGCGGTCAGCGCGCCGACGGGCTTCTTGCCGAAATAGATGTCGGCATAACACTCGTCGGAGAACACGGTGAATTCATATTGATCGGCCAGCGCGAAGAGCTTGCGCCAATAGGCTTCATCCGCCACCGCGCCTTCGGGATTGGAAGGCGAGCAGATGTAAACCGCGACTGCGCGTTCCAATGTTGCTTTCGGAAGCGAGGCATAGTCCGGCAGGAAATTCGTCGCCGCTGTCGCCGGCACGAACACTGGCTCTGCCCCGCATCCCAGGATCGCAGCCGAATAGGCCTGATAGAACGGATTGGGCAGCAGGATGACGGGACGCGCGCCCGCTTTCGTCTCCGGCGTCACGATGTAAGGCGCGAGAAACAATCCCTCGCGCGTGCCGTTCAGCGGCAGCACATGTCTTTCGGGATCGATGGAATTTTCGGGCAGTTCAAAGCGCCGCCGCACCCACGACGCGGCGGCTTCGCGCCAGTCCTTCGTGCCGTTCACCGCCGGATATTCGCCGAATTCGCCCGCATGTTTGTTGAGCGCTTCCATCACGAAAGGCGGCGGCGTTCCGCGCGGATCGCCCACCGCCAGGCTCACCACCGGCGCGCCGGGCTTCTCGCCGTCGAGCAGCGTGGACAACATGGCGAAGGAAGAGGGCGGCAAAGCTGCCAGACGGCCGGGAAGCATGGTCACGCGTCCTTGTGAGAAGCGTGAATCCTAACCGTCTGGCGACTCCCGCGTCCATTGCGAAAAGCGCAATGGCACAAAGCCTAGAAATGATAAGCCACGGCCACGCGCAGCGCGCTGTTGCGAACGCCGATGCTGCGGTCGTTCCATTCCGGCGCTTCGCCCGCATAGGTCGTGTGGCCGAAATCCTCGAACAGATATTCGGCGCGCAGCGTGATGTGCGTTGCGATCGGCGTTTCCATGCCGAAGCCGAGATTGAAGCCGGACAGCGTCTTCTTGCGCGAGAAGTTGAAAACGTCCGGCGTCGCCGGATGGGCGGCGTCGTAACAAAGCCCGACCAGCGACAGCTTGGTATCGGCGAAGGAATAGCCGCCCGCCGCATAGAACAGCGTATCGCCGCTCGTCCAACCGATGCGCGCGCGCACGCGGCCGCTCATATCGGTCTTCAGATGGTTGAACGTGGTGAAGGAATCATGCGCGGAGGTGAAGCAGCCGTCGATCTTGGTGCAGGCCGTGACGCTGGACGTGCCGTTGCCCGAGGTCAGATCGCCTTCGAGGCCATAGACCATGTTGCCGCTCTGCCAGTTGAAACCCAGCATGCCGCCGCCGGCGAAGGATGTGTGATCGTGCTTGGTCTGCTGCAGCACGTCATTCATGTCGCCCGGCAGCGCGAAATGCGTGCTGCCGAAATTCACATCGGCGAGCGCGCCGGCATAGAAGCCGCCCCAGTTCGCCGCATCGTCCGCGAGAGCGGCGGCGGACGACAAAAGAAGAGACGCCGCCGCAAGCGGCAGCAGGTTTCGGATATGCATGTTGGATTTCCCCAGTTGAACGATGAACGCGTCCGGCCCCGCCCGGATCAGGACGCCGTGATTACCCCCACGCCATGTCTGCCGCCAGTGAAAATTGCAGCCAGAATTGGCCACCCCTGCCGTCAGGTCAGGTTCTTGCGGTATTGCAGGAAGCCGGATTTCTCCGCGATGTTGTCATAGAGCTTCATCGCCGTCGCGTTGGTCTCGTGGGTCATCCAGTAGACGCGTGCCGCGCCTGCCTGCTGCGCGCGGGCATAGACCGCTTCGATCAGCGCGCGTCCCACGCCTTTGCCCCACAAGCCATTTTCCGTGAACAGATCCTGCAGATAGCAGACCGGCGCGATCAGCGATGTCGAGCGGTGATAGAGATAATGGACGATGCCGACGATGCGCCCGTCCATTTCCGCCACGAGGATGTGGATCGGCTCGTAGGGATCGAAGGCGCGGCGCCAGAGTACCGCAGTGATCTCTTCGTTCGGCTCGCGCTCATAGAAGCGGGTATATCCGTCCCACAACGGCTCCCATTGCTGGAAGTCGTCCTTGCGCGCTTCGCGCACGGTGACTTTTGACATGCGGCGTTCCTCCCGCTTTTTCGTAGCAGAGATGATCGGAGGCGCCATCCCGCCCGAACGCAGACCCGTCATGCCGCACGAATTCTTACCGTTCACGTCCGAATTGTGCCTTTTGGATCGCCATGATCGTCCCCTAAAGTCCCGCGGCCTTGGGGGGAAACATGAGACCGTTCGAATACGCATTGGGGCTTCTCACCATCCTGGTGAGCCTTGCTCTGGCCGACATCGTGCTGAGCTTCCATCGCCTCTTGCGGCACGCCCGCACGGTGCGCTGGGACGGCCGCGTGCTGATCGCCGCGGCGCTGGTGATCCTGGAGATCATCCGGTTGTGGTTCGCGCAGTGGAGTATCCGGGATGTGACGGTGGGACAGACCTTTCCGGTCTATCTCGCCCAATTCGTGCAGATTCTCCTGCTTGTACTTCTTGCCGCGTCGAGCTTGCCGGACGAGGCGGAGGCACATTGCGATCTGCGTGCCTTCTACGATTCCAATCGCCGCTATTTCTGGGGCGTCTTTGCGCTCTATCAGCTGATATATTTTCTGCTCTGGATCACGGTCTTTGGCGCGACGAGTCCTGATTGGGCCGCGCCGCTGAATTGGTTCAGGGTTCTAGGTTCACTGGGGTTGTTTGTGCTGCTGAGCGTGACGCGTTGGCGTTGGCTCGATTACGCCGTTCCGGCATTCCTTATCGCCTTTTATCTCTGGCGTTACTGGGGTGCGACGCTCGCCTGAAAAAGAAAAGGCGCGCCCGGTGAAGGACGCGCCCAAGTTCAGGAGGAAAGGCTGTCAGCCGTGCACGGTCTCGCCGTGCAGGTTGATGTCGAGGCCTTCGACTTCGACTTCGCGCGACACGCGCAATCCGATGACCAGATCGATGGCTTTGAGAATGATGAAGGTGCCCACCGCGCAATACACGAAGGTGGCCGCCACGTCGTAGAACTGGATCAGCATCTGATGGCCGTTGCCGTCGAAGATCCAGCCCTTGC
>JANWJQ010000145.1 GCA_025451875.1 Rhizomicrobium sp. | reverse complement strand
TGGTAAGGTCATACGGCGTCATTTCCACCATGACCTTGTCGCCGGTCAGCACGCGGATGCGGTTCTTGCGCATCTTGCCCGCGGTGTGGGCGATGATCTCATGCCCGTTCTGGAGCGCCACGCGAAACGTCGCGTTGGGCAGCAACTCGCTGACGGTACCTTCAAACTCAAGCAGTTCTTCTTTTGCCATTATGCCTCTGGCGGGGTTCTGAGGGCCGGGACATGACACCGAAGCGGCCCAAAATCAAGGGAAATGGCCTTTTTTCAGGCGTCCCCGGCTCTGTCCACAGCGAAACGCCCACGGATTCGGCGCATCAGTTCATCCCGCACGGCGCGATAGGCGTCCAATCGCTGCTCTCGGGAGCCTTCGACGGCCGTGGGATCGTGCATGGGCCAATATTCGACATCCACCGCCATGGTGCGGGTCAGCTCCATCGCGCCGTGATGTGCTTCGGGGGATAGCGTGATGATGAGGTCGAAGGACGCGTCTTCCAGCGCCTCGAAATTCTTGGGGCGGTGCTTGCCGAGTTCGATGCCGATCTCGTCCAGCACTTCGACGATCATCTCATCCTTCTCACCGGCACGCGCGCCGACCGAGTCGATGTAGCAGAACTTGCCATAGAGGTAGCGCATGATCGCCGCAGCCATCGGGCTGCGCACCGCGTTCTGCGTGCAGGCGAAGAGGATGGCTTGCGGCAGCTCCTCGCCGTTGGGGCCGCGCATCGCCTCAGCCTTTCAGGTGCAACACGCAGAGAAGGGTGAAGAGGCGCCGGGCGGTATCAAAATCGACCTCGATCTTGTCGGCGAGCCGTTCTTTCAGGATTTCGGAGCCTTCGTTGTGAACACCACGGCGGCTCATATCGAGGGTTTCGATCTGCGACGGCGGCGCGTTGCGGATCGCCTTGAAATAGCTTTCGCAGATCAGGAAGTAGTCCTTGATGACCGCGCGGAAAGGCGAAAGGGAAAGCTGCACGCGGCCATCCTCGCTGCCGTCTTCCTGATAAATGTCGAACACCAGCCGGTTGTCCTCGACGGAGAGGACCAGCCTGTAGGGGCCGCCCTTGGATTCCAGCGGCTTGAACAGATTGGCTTCGAGCAGATCGTAAATCGCGATCTCGCGCTCCTGCTCGATCTCGCGCGTGCGGCGCACGACGGTGCGCTCGTCCAGTTCGATGGAGGCGATGCGGTAATTGCTCATGGCTTGGCGTTCAACCTCGCCGCGATCGAGCGCGCATGGGCATCGAGACCCTCGGCTTCCGCCAGCGTGATGGCGGCAGGACCGATGGCGTTGATCGTTTTGGCATCGCAGGACAGCAGCGTCGTGCGCTTCATGAAGTCGAGCACCGACAGGCCGGAGGAGAACCGCGCCGTGCGCGCCGTCGGCAGCACGTGGTTCGGACCAGCGATGTAATCGCCCATCGCTTCTGGTGTGTTCCGGCCCAGGAAGATGGCGCCGGCGTGTTTGACCAGCGCGAGCAATTCGTTCGGATTTTCCGTCGCGATCTCCAGATGCTCCGGCGCGATGCGATCTACCAGCGGCGCGGCATCGTTCAACTTCGCGACGACGATCACGCCGCCATTGTTCTGCCAGCTCGCCCCCGCGATCTCCTTGCGCGGCAGCAACGCCAGCGCAAGCTCGACAGCGGCTTCCACCTTGGCGGCGAAATCGGCATCGTCGGTGATAAGGATGCTTTGCGAGGATATGTCGTGTTCCGCCTGGCTGAGCAGATCCGCGGCGATCCACTCCGGATTGTTCTTGTTGTCGGCGACGACGAGGATTTCCGATGGGCCTGCCACGGAGTCGATGCCGACTGTGCCGAACACTTCGCGCTTGGCGGCGGCGACATAGGCGTTGCCGGGACCGACGATCTTGTCCACGGCGGCAATGGTCTGTGTGCCATGAGCGAGCGCGGCCACCGCTTGCGCGCCGCCGACGCGATAGATTTCCGTCACCCCTGCACGCTTCGCAGCGGCCAGCACCAGCGGATTGATCTTGCCGCCGCTTGCGGGTGTCACCATCGCGACGCGGGTGACACCGGCCACGCGCGCGGGCACCGCGTTCATCAGAACGGAACTCGGATAGCTGGCCGTACCGCCGGGAACGTAGAGTCCCACGCTGTCGAGCGGCGTCCAGCGCCAGCCCAAGGTCGCGCCGGTATCGTCGGTGAAGCTGTCGTCCTTGGGCAGTTGGCGGCGGTGATAGACCTCAATGCGTTTTGCCGCGATGTCGAGCGCGGCCAGCGCATCCTTGCTGCATTGGCTTTCCGCCGCATCAATCTCGGTCTGGTTCAGGCGCAACGTCTGCGCCGTTAATGCGACCTTGTCGAATTTGTTGGTGAGTTCAATGAGCGCCGAATCGCCACGCTTGCGCAAATCCGCGATGATGCCCCGCGCGGAGGCCGCGACATCCTCTTCCGTCTCGCGTGAGATCAATGCGGTGAACTGCGCCGCGAAATCGGGGGCGCGCGCATCGAGACGACGCGCCATGTCAGGAATCCGTTTCGTGTTCGGGACGGCCGAGCGCGGCCCATTCACCGCTCTCATCGCTAAGGCCCGCGTCGATCGCTTCAACGTCGAGCTGAATCGTGCCGCCGCCGGAGAAGATCAGTTCCACCGTACCGCCCGGATCTTCCGCGCCCTTCGCGGTAAACTTGATCGCCAGCAACGAGAACACGGCATCCGGATCGCCGCGCATGATCTTGTGCGATTTGGCCGAAAGCACACCGTTAAAATAAAGCCCGCTGCGAACGCGCAGATTGTCGCCGCCGTGGCGGTTCTCCCATTTGAAGCGGTTCAGCAGAGCCGCAAACCGGCGCGCTTTGGGCAGCCAGACGAGATCGCCAACACGGCCCACCGCGTCCTGCAACTTCGCAGAAATGATCTGAAGGTCTTCCGCGTCTTCCGCGGCCAATATTTCGCGCTTCATGCCTGCTGCCGTTCGATCTCTGCACCGACGCCCGAGAGTTTTTCCTCCAAACGCTCGAATCCGCGATCCAGATGATAGACTCGGTTCACGATGGTTTCACCCTCCGCCACCAAACCCGCCAGCACCAGGCTGACGCTGGCGCGCAGATCGGTTGCCATAACGGGGGCGCCCTTCAAGGTTTCCACGCCGGTCACCGTCGCGACATCGCCATCTACATGGATTTTCGCGCCCATGCGTGCCAGTTCCGGCACATGCATGAAGCGGTTCTCGAACACGGTTTCGCGGATATGCGAGGTGCCGTTGGCGACGCACATCAGCGCCATATATTGCGCCTGCAGATCGGTGGGAAATGCCGGGAAGACATCCGTCTTCACATCCATCGCGGTCGGACGCACGCCATTGCGATGAACCGAGAGGCCGCGATTGGTTTGCTTCACCTCGGTGCCGATCTTCTCCAGCAGCCCGATCAATGCGCCGTTGGACGACGCCTGTGCGCCGATCAACTCCACATCGCCGCCCGCGATGGCGGTCGCGATGATGTAGGTGCCGGTCTCGATGCGGTCCGGCATCACCGGATATTCGATGCCGGACAGGCGATCCACGCCGTCGATGATGATTTCGGAGGTGCCGAGGCCTTCGATCTTCGCGCCCATCGCGATCAGGCAGCGTCCGAGATCCTGTGTCTCGGGCTCGCGGGCGCAGTTCTTCAGAACCGTGCGCCCCCTGGCAAGCACGGCGCCCGTCATCAGGTTTTCCGTCGCGCCGACGGAAGCAAACGGAAATTCGAATGTCGTTCCCTTGAGACCGCCCTTGGCGCTCGCCAGCACATAACCGTCCGCGAGTTCGATGGTCGCGCCCATCGCCTCGAAACCCTTGAGATGGAAATCCACCGGACGCGCACCGATGGCGCAGCCGCCGGGCAATGAAACCTTCGCTTCGCCATGGCGCGCGAGCAGCGGGCCCAGCACCTGAAAGCTCGCGCGCATCTTGCGCACGATGTCGTAAGGCGCGAAGGCGGACTCGATGCGGGCGGCGTGCAGCCGCATCGTGTCGCTCTGCCCCAAACCTGCACCGCGGCGCACATTCATATTGACGCCGAACTGCATGAGCAGATCGGTCATTGCGCCGATATCGGCCAGGCGCGGCATGTTCGTCAGCGTCACCGGCTCATCCGTGAGCAGCGATGCGGCCATCAATTTGAGCGCGGAGTTCTTCGCGCCGCTGATGGGGATTTCACCCTTGAGACGGTTTCCGCCCCGAATTCTGATCCGGTCCATTTACCCTCGCGCGACGGAAAATCGCCGCTTCACTCTGCTTGTAGCGCGCGGAATGCCCAGCGAACAGGCGCGCAACCTGTCCTGTTTAATCCGGCTTCTTGGCCGTATTCGGGCGAGGTTCCGCAGGCGCGGTGTCGGGTGCCACCTTGGCAGCGGTGCGCGCCCGCTGTGCCGCTTTGCGCCGCTTGAGGTTCTCGCGCAGGGCGGCGGCAAGGCGCTTCTGGGCGGCGGAATCTTTGGGAGACATCGGTGGATTTTCGGCCTTTCCCTTTGGCCGTGGCTTGGGTATAGCAGCGCACCTTTCGGCCCAAACCCCATCTTTTGGGCCCCGGATGCCGGAGTAGCGTAGTGGTAGCGCAACCCCTTGGTAAGGGGTAGGTCGAGAGTTCGATTCTCTCCTCCGGCACCAGCCAGCCTTTTCGGCAAAAAGAACTGACCTGACTGGCCTTGGCGACGACACCGGCAGCAACGCCGCGTTGCTCTTTGAAGCCGTCGCCCCAACCAACCTTTCGACGCTCGCGAATCACCTTCTGTGCAAATTTTGGAGTCGGGCGGTAGCGGCCGGTTGCCGTTCGCCACTGCGGCCTGTCCGAAACGAAAACATGCGGGAGAGACCCTCCCGCATGTTTTCTCACAGACGCCGGTTCAGAATGTTATCCACGCGCCGTCACGATAGTAGCCACGGTCGCGATCATGATGCTCATCGCGCCAATTGTGGTTGTCGCCGTGCCAATGCCGGTTCCTATACCGCTCGTTGGCGTAGCGATCACTGTAGAAACGGATGCCCAAGGTGTTCGGGTAGTTGTATCGCGCGTGCGTATGCCAACAGTCGCCCGCGCGATTGCAGACCACACGGGCAGACGCAGCGGTCGATATGGTCGCCAAGCCGCCGACCGTTACCGCCGCCGCGATGGCACCATACGTCAAAAGCTTACCAATCCTCGTCATACTATGCGCTCCTAAAAAGAAAGCCCCTCGTTGTAACGAGCGACCATCCCCTTCGTTGCGACACGCGTGATGGAAAGTTCCCAATGCGGTCCTGTTTACAGGCATCGCCGCAGCCGACCTCGCGGGGCCCGCCAATCGCCTCCAGCGCAAATTTTGGAGCTGGGCGGGCATCTACCTTCCGAAAATTGACCGATGGTTTTGAAAACTGTTGGTGCAGATGTTGGGGTTGCAGGATGAAAAAATGAAAAATTATAGATATCACAATAGGTTACCGACCAGGTATCAGGGTCTCCTCCGGCACCGTCCCACGCTGCGCAGCGGTGGAGGATGGTGTCCTCCTAAGCGCGCAGTGCGTAGGAGCACTGTATCCGCTCCGCGCAGATTCGGATGGCAGGTCAGTCAGTCCATATTTTGCAGCGAAAAGAGCGCGCAACCACCAGGCGTGAAACCATCGCCGCGCCAGACGGTGAGTGTGGCGTCGGCCCTTGCCCCGCGCTGGATCGTCAGTGTCGATGGCGCCTCGACAAAAGCAAAGCAGGACTTCAGCGCCGCGATCTGTGCCGGCGAATCGCTGTTTTCCAAAACGATCCAGCCATCGCGGCCGGCCCAGGCTTTGGCGTCGATACCGATCGCGAAATTGCGCGGATCGTTTGACACCACGGCGGTCCGGTAGTCGCCGCCGAGCCCCTGGTCGATCTTGGCTCCGTCCCGCCAACCGGACGTCAGCACAAACAGGCGATCATCGTCCGTCAGCCGTTGCCGGTTGATGATCGAGGTCAGAGATATCCATTCCACATTGTCGGCGGTGGGATCGCCACGGCGAAAGACCCGCGGGAATGTTGAGCCAAGCCAGCCGCTCTGCGTCTCCATCACGAATGCACAGACGAAAAGCAAAAACACGCTGCCAGAGATCGCCAACCACGTGCGCGGCCAATTGCGGATCGATGCCTCATCCGCCAGATATTTCCCCGCCAACGGCAACAGCAATAGCCAGCCGGGCATCGCCCATTGCACCATGCCGCCGTCGCTCCAAAGCGGTATGAGCGTGAAGAGAGTCGCAATGGGCAATCCGAGCCAGAGAAGAAATCGGGCGGCTTCATCGGAAGACGGCATGGCACGCCTCAATCCTTGCGCGAGCGGCCATGCAACCCAGGGAGAGATCAAGACAACTTGCGCTACAGCAAGCGAGAGAAAAAGCCCGCCACCGAAATGATGGCCAGTCGCTGCGCGCCCCGTCTGGAATCCGAACGAGATCCAGCCATGGCGCGCATTCCAGATCACGACCGGCGAAAACACTGCTGCGGCAACAAGACCCGCAAGCCACGGACCCGGTGTGCGAAGGACGCGCCGTCCCCAGTCCGACAAAATAAGGAAGGCAAAAGCGCCCGCTATGAAAATAAGGCCGTGATATTTCGAGAGCGCAGCCAGGCCGGCAAGAAGCCCCGCGAACGCCCAACGCTTGATGGATAACTGTTGTTCTTTCGCAAGCGGTGAGAGCGTCAGCGTCGCCGCAAGCAGAAAGAAATTGAGCGGCCCGTCGGGGAGCATCCAGTTGCCTGCCGCCAGGCAGAAAAAGATCGACAGGTTGAATGCCAGCACGGCCCAGAGGCCGGCACGTTCGCCGAACAGGCTGCGCGCGAGCGCGAACATGAGCCATGAGCATCCGGCTCCAAGTGCGATGAAGGGCAACCGCGCCCAACAATTGTCGCCGAATGCCATCGCCCCCAATTGCGCCAGCCAGAAATGCAGCGGCGGATGATCGAAATAGGAAAGACTGAACAACCGGCCGCCGGCGACGGCATAAGCCTCGTTTGTGCCAAGGCCGACGAACGGGCAGATCGCGAGTTTCAGCAGCAGAAACGCCGCTGTGACAGCGAGCGCCTGATCGCGCGTGCTCAGATTGCCCACGGCCGTCTTTCTCAACGCAGACGCCACACCAACCGGCTGGACATCGCATAATTCCAGACCGCTCCGATCAGCGCACCGGCCGCGCCGGCCATCCACCAAATGTGGTTGCCGCCATAAAGCCAGTGAGCGACGCCGATATTCGCCACGAAACCCGTCGCCCCGATGGCACAGAAGATCGCCATGCCCTTGAGGATACGCCAACCACGAATCCGCAAGTCCTTGTAGGTGAGCACATTGTTGGTGAAGAAGTTTGCAATCATTGCAACCAATGTCGCCACGGATTGCGCCGCTTCAAAACTCAATCCCGCCGCCTGCAATGCTGTCTTGAGAACCAGAAAATGCACAACAAGGCCGAGCGTACCCACGAATGCGTATGGTACAAAGCGAGGCTCGATGAAATCGCCCGTCGCTTTTGCGGCGAGCAGGCCCAGGAACTCCAGTGACGCCCGCAAGTCGAACTTGCTCTCGCCCCGCTCACGCGCACGAAAAAGATAGGGTTCTTCCGCAACGCGCAAATTTCGGGCTGAAGCCAGCAGGTCGAGCAGAATCTTGAAGCCGTCGTGCGAAAGCTCTGGCGCGACCTCCTCGAAGCGGTCTCGGCGAACCATGAAAAACCCGCTCATCGGATCGCTGACCGGCACGGACAGCAGCGAGGTGGTGAGCAACGTCGCAAACCTGCTGATGGCGCTGCGATGGCCCGCAAGGCCGAGCGCCGAGCCGCCATCGCGGTAACGTGTGCCGACGACAATATCCGCATCGCCTTCTTCGAGTGTGTGCAGCATCCGCAGCAAAACCTCTTCGTCATGCTGCAGGTCGCCATCCATCACGGCCACATAGGGCGCGCTGGAGGAAAGGATGCCGTCGATGCAAGCCCCCGCGAGGCCGCGCCGCCCCACGCGGCGCAGACACCGAACGCGCGGATCGACGCGCGCGATATCCTTCGCGCGCTGATGCGTTCCATCGGGAGAGTTGTCGTCGGCAAAGATGACCTCCCAGGAAATCCCCGAAAGCACTTGCGAAAGCCTGTTTATAAGCGAAGCGAGATTTACCGCTTCGTTGTAAGTCGGAACGATCACCGACAGCATCGGGGGCCGCGGGCGCGTGATAAAATCCGGGAGAGACAAAGCTTCTTGCAAAACCATCCGGCGGTACTCCGGCGCCTCGGGAGGCTCAAAGAAAAGCCGGGGCGCAGGCCGGTAAGATGCCCCAACCGCCATTGGCAGGCCGTGCGCGCAGGATTGATAATTGGTCGGAAATTGACGGAAGCCCTTGCTTTTTATACCGGGCCGTATAGTTCGGTTCCATCGTTTGCGGCTTTCGCGGGGGAGCGCGCCAACGAAGCGCCGGACGACCCATGAAATTATTGCTTGTCGAAGACGATGCTGAAACCGCTTCGTTCGCGAAGCGTGGCTTTCAAGAACATGGCCACAAGGTCGATCATGCCGCAGACGGCCGCGAAGGATTGCACCTCGCGACGGGCAGCGACTACGACGTCCTCATCGTGGACCGGATGCTGCCCAAGATGGACGGGCTGACGCTCGTCAAATCCTTGCGCGGCGCGAAGATATTCACGCCCGTTCTGTTCCTGACCACAATGAGCGGCATCGACGATCGCGTCGAGGGATTGGAAGCCGGCGGCGACGACTATCTGGTCAAGCCTTATGCTTTCTCGGAGTTGAACGCGCGCGTGAATGCCCTCGCTCGCCGGCCGCACGTCAGCGACCAGATCACAATCCTGAAATCCGCCGATCTGGAGATGAATCTACTGAAGCGTACGGTCACGCGCGGCGGCGATACCATCGACTTGCAGCCGCGCGAATTCCAGCTTCTCGAATACCTTCTGCGTCACGCCGAACAGGTGGTCACGCGCACGATGCTGCTGGAGGGCGTATGGGATTTCCATTTTGACCCCCGCACCAACATCGTCGAAACCCATATCAGCCGGCTGCGTTCCAAGATCAATCGCGGCGGCGATATTGAGCTGATCCATACCATTCGCGGCTCCGGGTATTGCCTTCGTGCGCCTGCCAAGACTCTTTAGCCCCACGAGTTTCCGGCTTGCCGCGCTGTTCGCGCTTATCTTCGGCGTTTCGACTATTGCGGTCGGCGCGTTCGTCTACGTCAGCGTCAAGGCGACGCTCGACCAGCAGGCACGCACGCACATCGAAACCGACGCCTTCGCCCTGAAACAGGAATTCGACAGAGGCGGCATGAGCGACATGATGGCGGCCATTCACGGACGCCAGGCCCACAAGATTGCGGGCGGACTGAACTACACATTGTTCAAATCCAACGGCCAGCGAATCTTGGGCGATATTCCGCGATTGCCGCTCACATCGGGATGGAAGCATCTGTTCGGGCCGCCGGACGGCGACGAGCCCCCCGGCGAGCTGGAACGTCTGCTGGTCTATCGCCTCCAGCTTTCGCCGAACCTGTGGCTGGTAGTCGGCGACGACATTGGCCGGCTCCACGCGTTGGACAATGGCTTCCTGCGCGTCTTCGGGTTCGGGCTTCTTCTCACGCTGGCGTTCGCAGCGGCCGGCGGAATATTCGTCAGCAGGGCTTTCGTTCAGCGGATCGATTCCATTTCGCGCACCGCCGAAGCAATCATCGAAGGCGATATCGGCCAGCGCATTCCGCTCAACGGATCGGGCGACGACCTCGACCGCCTTGCCGCCACGCTGAATCGCATGCTGGATCGCATCGGTGCGCTGATGGATGCGTTGCGCCATGTCTCCACCGACATCGCACACGATTTGCGCACACCACTTGGCCATCTGCACCAGGTGCTCGACGACGCGCGCGAGCGAGCGCATGCCCCGGAGGAGTATCGCGAAGCGATCGAACTTGCGATCGTCAAGACAGACGCCATTCTGGAAACCTTTGCCGCGATCCTGCGGATCGCGCAGATCGAATCCGGCAGCCGGCGCGAAGGTTTCAAGCAGATAGATCTGAGCGCAATCGTCTTGAACGTGGCGCAGAGCTTCGAGCCCACGGCGGAAGAGCAAGGCGATGTGCTCACCATCGATGTAGCGCCGGATGTCGAGATCGTCGGCGACCGCGAACTCATCACCCAACTCGGTGCGAACCTGATCGACAATGCGATTCGGCACACACCCAAGGGCTCGCGGATCTCGATGGCGTTGTCGTCACGCGACGGTGTGGCCATGCTCGAAGTCGCCGACAATGGCGGCGGCGTTCCGACAGACGAACGCGAACGCATCTTCACCCGATTCTACCGCGGCGAAGCCAGCCGCACGACACCCGGCACCGGATTGGGGTTGAATCTGGTCGCCGCTGTTGCCGGTCTTCATCGCGCGACCGTCGCCGCGCTCGACAACAGGCCGGGCCTGAAGGTCCGGGTGGAATTTCCTCTTGGGGACGCCAATGGTTGAGTGTCGCGTGGGCCGTGCGGGATGGCTCATGGCAACGTCCGCAACACTGGTGTTCGCCACGACCGGCGCGCTGGCTGGCCCGCCATTCGCGACAGACGATCCGCAACCGACAGATTACAAGCAATTCGAAATTTATCTTTATTCGGAAGGCACCCATTCGACCGGCGATACCACGGGCACGCTGCCGGGCGTTGAGATCAATTACGGCGCGGCGCCCAACCTGCAAGTAAGCATTGCGATGCCGCTGGCATATGACCGGGGCGAAAATCATGGCGCGCGCATGAGCTATGGCGCGACGGAGATCGGCGCCAAATATCGCTTCATTGAGGAAGACGAAACGGGGTGGCAGCCGCAGGTGAGCTTTTATCCCTCCGCAGAAATCCCGATCGGCGATCGCGACCGGCCCGCCGGTATCGGCGGAGGGCATACGCGCTTTTTTCTCCCCCTATGGACGCAGAAAAGCTTTGGCCCATGGACCACATTTGGCGGCGGGGGCTATTGGATCAATCCCGGCAAGGGCGACAAAAACTATTGGTTCGCCGGCTGGGCCGTGCAGCGGCAGATCACGCCGGACTTCTCACTGGGCATCGAAGCCTTTCATCAAAGCAACGATTCTGTAGGCAGTGAAGACAGCACCGGCATGAACATCGGAGCGATATACGACCTGACAGACCGCTGGCATCTGGTGGGTTCGATCGGCACCGGGCTTCAGGACCGGAAAACGACAAACGAGTTTTCCTACTACGCCGCCGTCGAATGGACTCCATCGGCGGATTAGCAGCTTGCTAAACTGACAAACTCGCGTCGCCCTCGATAACCTTCTGCTCCAGCACCGGGCGCTCCCCCTTTCGCCACAATTTCGCGGAATGAACCACGCGATAGCGCAGCGGTCCGCCGTCTTCCGTCGCGCTGCGCTCCACGGGGCGCGGGATGCAAACGAATTCGGTATCCATCCGGTCGGCGCTCGCGCGCACGATGCCGTAGCCATGGCCGCCCATATCGACGAAGGAGACATGCGGCGCGTTATCGGGATTGCGCAGCGCGCGCGCCTTGGCGATGTCGCCGCTCTGTGCGTATTCCAGTGCCGTGCGCACGCCGTGGTGCAGCGTGAGATTCACGGTGGTTTCGAATTTCGCGCCCGGGCGGTCCGCGAGGAACAGCGGACGCAGCGGATCGTCCTTCGGATAATTGTGCTCCTGCGCCTCCGCCATGCCCGGCGCGGAGATGGAACCCACGACAAACGCGATGCCCACGGGCTCAAAGCCGCGCGGCGGCAGCGATTTGGACGCAACGCCCGCCCAGAAACTGTGGCGATCGCCCGCGACGGCTGCAAAACCGGTGATGCCTTCGCGCGCGACCGTGTCGTAAATCTCATCGCGTTCAATATAGGCGGTGCAAGGTTCACCGCCGCCGAAGCCCGCATAGCCGTCCGCCGGCCATTTCTTGCCCACGCCGTGCGGCAAATTCTGCGGATCGGCGCGCATGTCGAGCGTGGCTTGCGTGTTGCCCCAGATCTTCCACGTCGCCTGCGACGATTTCAGTCTGCCGAGGAACCACGCCTTCTGTTCGGCGCCGAGCATAGTTTGTGCCGGTTCGTCCCTGCGGAAGTTCGCGATTTCGACTTCGCCGAATTTGATTTTCTCCGGCGGCTTGCCGCCATTCGCTTCGCGGCCCGCATCCAGAACGATCTGCAAGTCTTCCGGAAAAAATTCGCGGAAGTCTTTCGACTGCAATGGCCCCGCTTCATCGCGGCCCGTCGGCTCCTCCGAGCGATAGGAGCGTTGGTCGGTGATGACGAGATCGACATTCTTGCCGAAGCGCAGCGCGCGATAGCCGATGAGGCTGTGCACCGCGACAAGGTTGTTCGACTCCGTGCCGAGGCCGTGATCGTCGAATGTCGTCACCAGAACATTGGCGACGGACGGCGGATCAAATCTTTCCATCGACGGATTTTTCTTCGTCACGCGCGAGGGATGAATCTCCCACCATGCCTGCATGGCGGCCACTTTGCGGGTCTGCGCGGGGATGTCGCCCTTGCCGAAGTTTTGCAGCGACTGCCAGCCCTGCCACGAGAACTCGTGATTGTCCCACATGGCGACGAAAGGCAGATAAGCACGCGCGTCCTGAATGTCGGGATCGTGCAGATAGGCTTTGTAGACGGCCCGGTAACCGGCAACGGTTGTCGGGACGTGGAAGTCCTCGTGCTTCTCGCCATCTTCGTAGCGCACGATGTCGCGAATCTTGCGGTCATACATGCCTTTGGGGCGATCTTCCGGATACCACACCAGTTCGTAGATGAAATCGCCCATGTGAAAGACGAAGGCGAGCCTATCTTCTGGCGCGGCGCGCTGATCCTCATAGAGCATCCGGCGATAGGCATTCTGCGCGCCATAATTCGCGTTCTGGCAGGACACGAAGGCGAAATTCACTTGGCGCGGATCGTCGTCGGCGGGGGCCGTTATGGTGCGGCCGATCCGGCTGCCGTGCCCGTCGCTGTCGGTGAAGCGATACCAATATTCCGTCGCCGGTTTGAGGCCGCCGACGAGGACGCGAACCGTCCAGTCGGACTCTTCCAGCGCCGTCGCTTTCGCTTTGGCGACGACATGCCGAAAATCACGATCCTGCGCGACTTCCACCACCAACCGTGTAGCCTTGAAACCTTTGCCGTAAGGTCGGCGCGTCCATAACAGCACGCTCCCGCTATCCGGATCGCCGGACGCCACGCCTTCCGGATACAGATCGCGCCGCTCCTGCCATTGGACCCGCGAGGGCATAGGCCCCTTCGCCCATGCGGCGGTCGCACCGAGCGCCGCGGCGGCGGCCAATAGTTCTCTGCGGGAAATCTTCGTCATCACGTCCCCTCGCGAAACACCGAACGCTAGCACGCAAGACGCTTTCGTGAAGATCAAACCCCCGTTACGTAACGCCCGCATAGCTGCTAGCGTTCGTACGCAACTCTGGGACAATACCCATGGCGCCAGGACCCAAGCGGAACGGCAAGATCGACGAGCAGATCGAGGAAAGCTTCCCGGCCAGCGATCCGCCTTCATTCATGGGTGGCGAAGTCCTCGGCGCCCCGCCCCGGCGCAAATCGACAAACATCAAACGTGGCAAGCCGGCGAAGAAGAAAACCAAAGCCGCCGCCAGGAAAGATCGCCCGGCGAAGAAGCCCGCGGCGAAAAAGAAAGTGAAAACGAAAAAGCGCGCAACCAAAAAGAGAAAGTCGCGTTGATCCACCGCGCTAGCGAAAGACCCGGCTCATGCATCCCATTTTTGGAATTGACGTTCTGGTCCTCTCGCCGCTGATCGCATTGATCTTCGGCCTGTTGATCCTGTTCGTGCCACGGCTGCTGAA
The DNA here is from genome assembly GCA_025451875.1 of Rhizomicrobium sp. Taxonomy (GTDB): domain Bacteria; phylum Pseudomonadota; class Alphaproteobacteria; order Micropepsales; family Micropepsaceae; genus Rhizomicrobium. The sequence goes on along the minus strand of JANWJQ010000145.1, from coordinate 3,257 downwards.
CTACCTGATCGCGATTTATCTGATCGTGATCGGCATCATCGGCTTGTGGCCGCACCTGATGCACTGAAGTGGACGGTTACTCCGCGGCGCGGGTGGCTGTTGTCTTGCCGCCTGCCGCCATGCGCTCTTCCGCGATGCGGTCAGCGATGACGTTGGTCGGCTTGTTGTCGGAATCCGCACGGCGGAAGATCTGCGTCAGTGTGTCGGCAATGGCCAGCACGCGGCGCTCCACTTCGGCATCCGACCATTCAAAGATCTGGCCGGCGACGCGGATGATGCCGCCGCCATTGATGACATAGTCCGGCGCGTAGAGGATACCACGCGCCTTCAGGGCCTCTCCATGCCTGTCGCGCGCCAGCTGGTTGTTTGCCGCGCCGGCGACGACCTTTGCATGCATCTTGTCGACGGTCTGATCGTTCAGGATCGCGCCCAGCGCGTTGGGCGAGAACACGTCGCATTCCGTCGTGACAATCCCGTCCACGGATACGATCTTCGCGCCATAGGCATCGGCTACTTTCTTCGCCGCATCGGCGTTCACATCCGCAATGACCAGCTTGGCGCCTTCATCGTGCAAACGCTTCGCCAGCGTCGCGCCGACCTTGCCGAGGCCCTGGATGGCGATGGTCAAACCTTTCGCGCTGTCGGCGCCAAGGCGATGCTTGATGGCGGCCTTCAGGCCCACAAACGTACCGAGCGCCGTCGGCGGACCGGAGTCACCCGAGGGCCTGCCGGGCATATCGAAACCGGCGGCATGTTTGGTGGCGCGGGCAATCACCGGCATATCGGCCGGCGTGATGCCCACATCCATTGCGGTGATGTAGCGGCCAGCGAGTTCGTTGACCGCGCGGCCATATGCCAGAAGGCGCGCTTCGGTCTTGTCCTTTGCGGGATCGCCGATGATGACGGCCTTTCCGCCGCCCAGCGGCAGGTTCGCGATGGCGTTCTTGTAGCTCATGCCGCGCGACAGGCGCAGCACATCGGTGAGCGCCGCGTCGCCATTCGCGTAGGGATAAACGCGCGTGCCGCCGCAAGCCGCGCCGAGCGCTGTGGAGTGAATCGCAATAATCGCCTTGAGCCCGCTGGCTTTGTCGTCAAAGAAGGCGACGGTTTCGTGGTGATCGAAATCGGGGGACTCAAACGCGCTCATGATGACTCCGGAGGCAACTTTGATGGCCCGGACCATATACGCCATGCCCTGTAATTGCGTTGTTATTTGCGCAGGGCAGCCGCAACGGAATGTCGGATTACCCGCGCTCGCGCAACAAAAGTTGGCGGCGTGCTATTTCGCGCCAATCGTATCGAGCACTGTCGATTCCGTTAAAACCTGCGGCAGGATTACAGCGTCCGCAGCGCCCGGCGCGTAATAGAGATAGAGCGGCACGCCGGAGCGGCCATACGCGGCCAGGAGCGCCGTGATTTCCGGATTGCGGTTCGTCCAGTCCGCGACGAGATAGGCGATATGTCTGGACGCGAATGCCTGATGCACATTCTCGCCCGAGAGTGCGACTTTCTCATTCACCAGACACGTGATGCACCACGACGCCGTGGCGTCCACGAAGACGGGCCGCTTAGCCGCGCGCAAAGAAGCAAGCTTTGCCGCTGAATAAGATTCGGCGGGGATGCCCGCCACGTCCGCCTGTGCCGACGCTGCGGCAGGCGGAACGGCAGTGTTTTGGATGAACACCAGTGATGCCGCCGTCGCGAGCAATCCGAGCAGCGCGAAGACGGTGCCGGCCGCGCGCCAGCTCGACGACGCATTGCGGCTTGCGTTCCAAGCCCATGCCGCAAAGGCAAGCATGACGAAGCCCGCCAGCGCGGCGACCAATCCGGTGCCTGCAGTTTCCTGGCTGAGCACCCAGAGCAGCCACGCCGCCGCCCCATACATGGGGAAAGCGAGCAGCTGCTTGAACGTCAACATCCACGCGCCCGGCTTCGGCAATATGCGCAACAGCGCGGGCACCAAGCCGATCAGCACGAACGGCAGTGCGAAACCGATGCCGAGGGCAATGAAGATAAGAAGCGCCGTCACGGCGCTTTGCGTCAGCGCATAGCCGAGCGCCGCCGCCATAAATGGCGCGGTGCAAGGCGCGGCGACGGCCACGGCCAGCACGCCGGTGAAAAACGATCCGATCCAGCCGCCGCGCCGTGTGAGCGCATCGCCCGCGGTGACATTGCCGACCTCGAAAACGCCGGAAAGATTGAGTCCCACGGCGAACACCAGAAATGCGAAGAACGCGACCGCCGCAGGTTCCTGAAGCTGGAAGCCCCAACCGATCGCCTGCCCGCCCGCGCGCAAAAGGACAAGCAGCAAACCGATGGCGGCGAAGGTGAGGATCGCGCCAATGCCGTAGGCAAAGCCTTCGCGCCGCGCTTCGTGCTTGTCGCCATGCGCCTGCCCCGCGATGGCGAGGGCCTTCATCGCCAGGATCGGCAGCACGCAGGGCATCAGGTTGAGGATCAATCCGCCGATGAGCGCGAACAGCAGCGCGACGAGCAGGCCGCCGTCTTCCGCACTGCCGAAATCGACACGCGGCACTACGCCCGGCCGCGCATTCACGCTTAGCGCCTGCACCGTTCCGTCAGCTGAGGTTAGAACCAATACGCCGGACAATGTCCTCGGCCTTTTGCCGTTCTTCGCTTTGGCGATGCGCAGCACAAGTCCATCGCTCGCCGCACCGCGCTGTTGTGCCGACATGCCATCGACGACGCCCTCCTCCGCCGGGAAGAACACAGCGTCCTTCAACTGCGATTTCGCGAGCGACGGCGAGGCGACAAAGAGATTGAAGTTATCGCCGGTCTGAAACGTCACCGGCCAGGGCGACGCCATTGGAATTTTCGCCCGCGCCGCGTCGAACTGCTCCTTCACCGTGGCGTAAGCCGCGGCCGGATGGGCGTTCACCGTCAGCGGCAGAAACAGCGTCGTGTCTTCGGGGATGCAGACTTCCTTGCACACCAGCCAGTCGGCGGCGGCTTTCAGGGTCACGATGTCGCCGGGCTTCGCGTCGGCTGGCGCAGTGATCGTGGTCAGTAGCCAGACTTTGTTTTCGTAGCCGTAATTCATCAGCGGCCCGACCGGCAGGCGCTTGGGATAGGGCCACACGATCGCGCCGGCTTTCCAGCCGTTTGGTAGCGTCCATTTAATTTCGCTCGGCAGCCCCGCCTCGCCCGGATTGGACCAATAGGTGTGCCAGCCCGGCTTGATGACCTCTTCCATCGCCACGGTGACGCTGGCGCCAGGCGCGATCTCGCCCTGCTCC
>JANWJQ010000144.1 GCA_025451875.1 Rhizomicrobium sp. | reverse complement strand
GCAGCACGCCCGCATGAACGGTGAAGTAATCCACGCCCTGCTCGGCCTGCTCAATGAGCGTGTCGCGATACATCTCCCACGTCAAATCCTCGGCCTTGCCGTTGACCTTTTCCAGCGCCTGATAGATCGGCACGGTGCCGATCTACCAGGCGCTGGAGAAGGTCGGCGGCGTCGCTGAGGAACTGACCTGGGAGATCTACCGCGACACGCTGGTGGAGCAGTGCGAGCAGGGCGTCGACTATTTCACCGTGCATGCCGGCGTGCGGCTGGCGCATATCCCGCTTACGGCGGAGCGCGTCACCGGCATCGTCTCGCGCGGCGGCTCGATCCTCGCCAAATGGTGTCTGGCGCATCACAAGGAGAATTTCCTCTACACGCATTTCGAAGAGATCTGCGAGCTGCTGAAGCAATATGATGTGTCGTTCTCGCTGGGCGATGGTTTGCGCCCCGGCTCGACCGCCGATGCGAACGACGCGGCGCAATTCGCGGAACTGGAAACGCTGGGCGAGCTGAATAAGATTGCGCAGCGCCACGATGTTCAGGTGATGATCGAAGGCCCCGGCCATGTGCCGATGCACAAGATCAAGGAGAACATGGATCGCCAGCTCAAGGCTTGCGATGAAGCACCGTTCTACACGCTCGGGCCGCTGACGACGGACATCGCGCCGGGCTACGACCACATCACATCTGCGATTGGCGCGGCGATGATCGGCTGGTTCGGCACGGCGATGCTTTGCTACGTCACGCCGAAGGAGCATCTGGGCCTGCCGGACCGCGACGACGTGAAGGCCGGCGTGATCGCCTACAAGATCGCCGCCCATGCGGCCGATCTGGCGAAAGGCCACCCCGCCGCGCGCATCTGGGACGATGCGATGAGCAAGGCGCGTTTCGAATTCCGCTGGCGCGACCAGTTCGCGCTCGCGCTCGATCCGGAAACCGCACAGCTCTATCACGACGAAACGCTCCCGGCGGACGGCGCGAAGGTGGCGCATTTCTGCTCCATGTGCGGCCCGAAATTCTGCTCCATGAAGATCAGCCAGGAAGTGCGCGATGCGGCGAAGGGCCAGAACGACACGCTCTCCACCGCCGAAATCCGCGCCGCGATGGCGAAGAAGTCGGAAGAGTTCAAGCAGCACGGCGGCGAGATCTATCTGCCGAAGGATGCGGCGGAGTAGATTTACGCTTGCTTTCCCGCGGAGAGGCTAGGCTAAAGGCTGATTTTGCGGGTGGGATATTTGCGCAATACCCCCAGTCTTCGGCCGCTCGGCGAGCACGACACTTGGGCGCTATTCGCCATCGGCGCCATCGCTTTTGCGGCGCTGTTGCTGCATTTGCCGCTGCCGTTGAATCACGACGCCGCCTGGCATTTCGAAACCTCATTTCGCTTGCTGGAGGGCGCACGCTTCGGCGACGGTGTTTATGACGTGAACCCACCGATGGCCGCGTGGTTGTTCACACTGCCGGCAGTGTTTGTGAAACTCACCGGCCTTTCGCCCACGCTGGTCTTCAAGCTGTTCACATTCGCTGTCATGGCGTGCGCCTTGCTCGCGAGCAAAGCCATCCTGCGCAAATCGGCACGGAGCAACGACTGGCAGATCGCGGTTCTGGCTTTCGTGCTTCTTCTGCTGCCCGGTTATGACTTCGGGCAACGCGAGCATCTCGTGGTGGCGCTGACGCTGCCTTATGTTCTCCTCGCGGCGTTGCGCGCCGACGATGAGAATGTTTCGCTGCTGCCGGCACTCGCCTGCGGATGCGCCGCGGCGCTGGGGATCGGCATGAAGCCGTATTTCCTGGCTTTGCCGCTTTGCGTGGAGGCATGGCTTCAGTTCCGCAGCAAAGATCTCCGATTGCTGTTTCGTCCAGAGGCGCTCTCGCTGTTCGGCACGCTGATCGTCTATCTCGCGCTGGTTCGAACCTTCGCGCCGGACTATCTGGCGCGCGTGGTGCCGGATGCGATGCTTGCTTATGGCGCGTTTCAACCGCCGTGGGAAAATTTCGCAGCGGCGATCGTGATGCGGTTTTTCCCGGCCGCACTTGCCGCTTTGCTGGCCTTCGCATTGCTGCGGCCGTCGCGTTCCGAAGCCACATTGCCGTGGGCGTCACTCGCCGCGGCGCTGGGGTTTCTGTTCGCCGCGCTCTGGCAACGCAAGGGTTGGACGTATCAGCTTTATCCCGCTGTCGCCTGGTGTTTGACGGCGGTCGGCTTTTCGCTGTTTCCGGACGGGAAAAAGCGGGCCGGCATGGCGGCGTTGGTGCTGGTGTTCGCTCTATTCGTGGCTATCGCCCCCATTGCCGCTTTCGTCGCCGATGCCTATTCGCCCGCAGGAACAGCATCCCGTGTACGGGCGCTGACGGCGCTGTTCCGCGCAAATCCCGGTCCCAACAATACGGTCTATGGATTCATCACGTCGCCGCGCGACATCCATCCGGCCGTCCTGGAATCCCGTGCGCGATGGGCAAGCGCATCCGGCGTTCTGGTTTTTCTGCCGGTTCTGGTGAATGGCGGTTTTGCGCCGGCGGATCGCGCGAAGGTTTTGGCGATGGAGGATCGGCGCGATCGCGAACTGCTTGCCGATCTCGCCGCGGCGAAGCCGGGCGTGATCGTTGTCGATGATGCGCCTTCCAAGCTCGGCATCCGCGTGCCGAATTTTGATTATCTCGGTTATTTCGCGCGGTATCACGAATTTGTGCAGTTCATGCGGGGCTATACCGAGCAAACCCGCGTGGGGGATTGGCGGATTTTCCTGCGCAGGCATTGACTGGAAACGGCTCGCACGGGATTTTGCGGGCTATCGGGGAGAAGCATGTTTTACAAAGTTCTTTTTGCCACAACGCTGCTTCTGGCCAGTGTGACGGCGGCTTACGCGGATGACGGGCACTTTTGCCATCTGACGCCCGAGGACAAGGCGGCTAACGCGAAACTCAGTTTCGACGATTTCGACCAGAAGGGCAGCTTGCCCTCGACATGGCGCGCGCTGATGCATGAGAACTGTCCCGGCCGCGCCGCCGAAGCCGCGGACGATTATCTCGTCAACGGTCCAGCGCTGACGCCCGATCAGAAATCGGACGTGCTTTTCCACGAAGCGCAGGCGCTGGCGATCATGGGCGACAATGCGCAGGCGTCCCGACTCGTCGCCGCGGCGATCATGCCGGATCGCGGTATGCACGGCGACCTGGACTGGACAACCTATCTCGTCGGCACGTGGGCGTTTCTGGTGAGCAACCGCACCACGCTGGATACCGCGGCGGCGAAGCTGGCGAACGAGCCGGGCGAGGGCAACCATGTCGACGCGAACGTGCTGCGCGGCCTCTCGGATTGTTTCGATAAGGACTACGACACCGCCTACAACGAGTGCCGTCCGAAGGTGCGCTAGTTCAGGTCCTTCGACAGGATCAGCTTCAAGGCAAGCTTGTCGGAAGCGGAAGTAAGGCCGAATCCAATACCGCCCTCCACCGTTACAGGCGCGCCGGAATAATCGACAACCGCGAAAAGTTGATGCGATTGCTGGCTTCCCGGCAGGAAATGGCGGATCGGCCCGAAGTCATCATATTCCTCGGCGGCCACGGCCCATTTGTCCGAGATGTTGTAGTCGATGCGCGTCGATGGCGCGAAGTCGAGCCGCGAGAACCCTTTATAAGAGTTGTCGAGGATCGGATTGAAGATCAGGTCTATCTTGCCGAAGCGCCAGCCGATGATAGGCCGGATCTCGGAACTGTAGCGGTTTTCGTCCCAATGCCTGGCGTTGTAGCTGAATTCGAAATTGATGCCGTAAAAAAAGGATTTGTCCGCGGCATCCGGATCGACGAACAACGCGCGCAGCTTGAAGCCGTTCAGCACCGCGCCCTTGTTGGATGAAACGCTATAGAGCGGAAGATAGAGTCCCGCCTCGAACCAGTCCGTCACGCCATAGGCCCATTCGGGCACGCCGTTCAACGTATGCTCGGGCACGAGCGCGCCGGGGAATGCGGGCTTGCTGCTGCCATTGATGGTGTAGTTGTCGTGCAGAGTGAGGTTGAACACGCCCTTGGGGGCGATGCTGGCGTCGTAGACCTGAATTTCATCTGTCTGGGCCATGGCCGACGTCGCCGCGGCCATGCAAAAGATCGCTGCAAGAAGTGGCCCCGTATATTTCACAGCCGTTGTCCATCGGTCCGGTCAGGTTCCTTTCGCACACTAGCGCAGGAGCATTACGGGACGCGACCTCAATTATTCCCAATATCTGGATGATGCTGTCAGGCCACGGCGCTATGTTGCGCCCATATGGCGCGCGATGACGGAAGCGTCACGCGCACCGTCGTACCTTTGTTCAAGGCGCTTTCGATTTCCAGAACGCCGCCATGCTGCTCGACCATCGCCTTGACCAGCGCGAGCCCAAGCCCCGTGCCTTCCTCGGTGCGGGACAAGGGTGAATCGATCTGCTGGAAGGGCTCCAGTGCCGTCGGTATCTGCTCCGGCGACATGCCGATGCCGGTGTCGGATACGCCAAGGCAGACGCCGCCGTCCGCGTTCAGTTCCGCAAAGAGCGTCACCTGGCCGCCGCGCGGTGTGAATTTCACCGCGTTGGAAAGCAGGTTCAGCAGCACCTGCTTGATGCGCAGCCTGTCGGCCTGGATCTGTGGAAAGTTCGCAGGCACGGTGCTGCGGATTTTCAGGCCCCGTTCCTGTGCGCGTTCGCTCACCAGCCTGAGGCAGCCGCCAAACAGCGGGCCGACTTCGACGGGTTCGGCCTGAAGCTCCATCTTCCCGGCCTCGAATTTGGAAAGATCGAGGATGTCGTTGATGAGGGCCAGCAGGTGCTTTCCTGCGAAATGGATATCGGCGGAATATTCGCGATAGCGCGGCACCGCATGCGATCCGAAGATCTCGTTGGAGAGGACTTCCGAGAAGCCGATGATGGCATTGAGCGGCGTGCGCAGCTCATGACTCATCAGCGCCAGGAAGTTCGTCTTCGCCTTGTTGGCGGCGTGCGCCTCGGCGAGCGCCTCGGCGAGCTGGCGTTCGCGATCCAGCAGCAAACCCAGCTTGCCCTTCACTAGCGCCTCGCTGGTGCCGATGCCCAGATACTGTCCGTCGCGCGTGACCACGAAGCATTCGCGCAACGCGTCCGGCCAGTCCAGTGTGAGAAGATGGCCCAGCTGGGTAAGCGGAAGCTGCGCATCGACAACGAGAGGATTGTTGTTTGCCAGCTTGGTGATCGGCTTCTTCGAAAAAAGCTCCGGCACATAAGGCTGGGCGTAACGCGCCAGGAAACGCAGGCGATTGGCGATGCCGACGACTTCGCCGGCGCCGTCGACAACCGCAGCGGCCACCTGGTCCTTGTGTTCCTTGAACCAATCGAACGCTTCGCCGCAGGTCGCGGTGACGCGGAAGGTTGGCATCGGCAACGCCAAGTCTCTCGCTCTCCAGTCCGTCAGGGCGGCGGCGGATGGATCGAGAGTGGACACGCGCAGGACTCCGAAGCGGAACGCACACGAAGATAGGAACGTGGAGTTTTCGCGAAGTTAATTTGCGTGCGAAGCTTTTGTGACAGCTACGGCGCGAGATCCATGTAGTGCAGCGTCGATCCGATGCTTTCCTGAACCAGCGCCGTGAGCCTTTCGCGCGCTTTGGCTTCCTGGTCGTCCGTCATGTCGCGGGCAGAAGGCGACCAGAGGCTCTTGTCCACATCCACAATCGGCACGCGCGGCAGAAAGCCGGTCTTGGGCAGACGCGCCCCCTCGGTTTCCAGCGTCTTGAAGGTCTGCGCGTCGATGATGCGGATCGTATAGATCGCGAACATCTTCGTTGTCTGTGAGAACAGCGAAGATTCGTGGCCGATGCCGAGCCCGTCCACATAGGTGTTGTTGTCGTCGCCCAGCGCATTGGGAAGCGCCATGCGCGTCACGACAATGTAGGCATCGACGCCCGGATTGGTCAGCGCGCGAAGCTGTTTCTCGACCGGCACCTGGGCGCCGGAAATCGGGCTCCAGGGCAGGTGATAGAACACGGCGCGGTTATAGTTCACCGGCTTCACCGCGAAGCGGCCTGACAGCGCCGTCGTCAGCTGTTGCGTGATGAGGTCGTCGATGCCCCAGCTTTCGATGGGCACGCATTCCGGATGGACGGTGTTGAAGATCGTGCCGACCGGCTCCACATCGCGCATGTTCAGGCAATCGCCCAGCGCCGAGATGATCGCCACGCTCTTCACATTCGCAAGATCATCTGCCGCCGACGCCGCAAGCGGCTGCAGCAGGAAGCCCGCCAGCATTAGAGCCAGCACGAGACTTTTTGAAATGCGCATACGTTCCCCCTGGGAATAAGCGCCGCTATCGCAAGGTGCGGCGCCCGCTGATGGCATGCCAGATCGCCAGCACGATGATCGCGCCGATGATGGCTACGAAGGTGGAGTAGAGAAATCCACCTTCGCGCGCGCCGCCCAGCGTCTGCATCAGAAAGCCGCCCACCATCGCGCCCACAAGGCCGAGCGCAATGTTGAGAAGGCAGCCTTCGCCACGCTCGTTGACGATCTTGCTCGCCACGAAGCCCGCGATGAGTCCCACGATGATCCAGCCCAGAAACGACACGCGTTCCTCCTAAACCGTAACGACCACTTTGCCCTTCGCCTTGCGGTCCATGAGCATGCGGATCGCTTCGCCGGCCTTGGCGAGCGGCACATGTTCGGAGACGTAGGGCTTCAACTTGCCGGCGGCGACCATGTCCAGAAGCTGCTGCATGCTGTCTGCCGCATGTTTCGGATCGCGTGCCGCCATGGCGCCCCAGAACACGCCCACGATCTGGCAGCCTTTCAGCAAGGTCAGGTTCAGCGGCACTTTGGGGATATTGCCCGCGGCGAAGCCGATCACCAGATAGCGCCCGTTCCAATTCATCGCGCGCAGGGCCGGTTCGGCGTAATCGTCGCCCACCGGATCGTAGAGCACATCCGCGCCCTGGCCGTTGGTGAGGCGCTTGATGTCTTCCGAGAGCTGCTTCTGCTGGTCGCGGTTCAGCGGCACCGGCGGATAGACGAAGCCATCATCCGCACCGAGCTTTTTGGCGAGATCGACTTTCTCCTGGGTCGAGGCGCCGGCGATCACGCGTGCGCCCAGCGCCTTGCCGATTTCGATCGCCGATGTGCCGACGCCGCCCGCCGCGCCCAGCACGACGAGGTTCTCGCCCGGCTTCAGATCGGCACGGTCCTTCAACGCGTGCCACGATGTGCCATAGGTCACCATGAAGGAGGAGGCGACATCGAAGCCGACGCCATCCGGCACCTTCATCACCCGGCGCGCATCGCCCAGCACTTCTTCCGCCATGCCGCCGGAACCGGTGGACACGCAGACGCGGTCGCCCACCTTCACATTGCTCACGCCTTCACCGAGTTCTTTTACGATGCCGGCCACTTCGCCGCCGGGCGAGAAAGGCAGCGCGGGTTTGAACTGGTACTTGTCCTGGATCATCAGCACGTCCGGGAAGTTCACGCCGCAAGCCTTCACCGAAATGAGCACCTGGTTCTTGCCCGGCTTGGGCGAGGGCACATCGCGGATTTCCATTTCCTCGGGCGGCCCGTAATGGGTGCAGAGCGCGGCTTTCATGGCGTTTCCTTCAGGATGGGATTGCTGTTCACCGTAAACCTACGGCATTGCGCGCGCCCCCGCCAAGCCATGCCGCAACGACAGCGGCGGCCCGCGCATTGTGCTATTATGCCCGTGAGGGGCGTCCTCTTCTTTTCCGGATTTGGAGCCATGAAAAAGCATATTCTCTTTGCCATCGCCGGGTTGGCGGTCCTTTCCGCACCGTCTGCGTTTGCCGCGCCAAGCTGCCTGCAAATCGGTCAGATCTACAATTTCAAGGCGCTCGACGACAAAACGCTGATCGTCGAAGACAACTTCCACAACAAGTTTCGCGTGGCGTTGCTCGGCACCTGTCCCGGTCTCACCTTCAAGGAAGGGATCGGCTTCAAAACCTTTGGGCCGCATAGTAGCCTGACTTGCGTAAGCGGCGGCGACAGCATCGTCACCCGCAACATCGGCACGGGCGGCCAGCGCTGCGCCATCCGGAAGGTGGAACCCTACACGGCCGCGATGATGAAAGCGGATCAGGATGCCGCCGCGGCGAAGAAGGCGGCGGAGCATTGATTTTCCTCCCCCGTTTACGGGGGAGGAAGCGAACGTAGTGAGCCGGAGGGGGCTTGGCGCGACATCCCCCTCCACTTCGTTCGCTTATGCTCACTCAGCACCTCCCCCGTAAACGGGGGGAGGAAAATTCAGATCACTTCTATCGCGGCTTCCGCCAGCGCCTTCGCAGGCCTGCGTTCGCCGACGATCTTTCCGCGTGTGTTGAGGATGGGCGCGCGGATGATCTCGTGCGCGGCCTTGTCGTCCGTCAGAACGCCCAGCTTGTCGAGAATCGCGGCGATGGCCGTCTCCGCCGCGCGGCCCGCGCCGTCGTCGATCTTGAGCGCCACGCCCAACCCCGCTTCCGGAACAATGGCGGCGTAATAGGCTTCGGCCCCCGTCTTGGTGGCCGCGCGGCCGTTCGCAGCGCGCATGAGGATAGTGTCCGAACGTCCTGTTCCGGCTACCAGATCCGGATGGGCGATCATGGCGGCCACGATATGCTTCATGGCGGCGCCGCGCTGCATCGGCTGGCCCGACGGATCGGCATATTTCGCCAGCACGTGGGCGAAAGCCGATGTGGGCAGCGCAAACGCGGGCGCGACGCACCCGTCGATGCCGTAGGGCAGCTCGCCCTCGATCTCCGCCAGTTCTCCCAGCGCTTTGGCGATGGCGACCTGCAGTGGATGGTCGTGAAGCTCATAGCCCTTCGTCGCGATATCCCAATGGCGGCAGACGGTGAGGAAGCCGGTATGTTTGCCGGAGCAGTTGTTGAAGATGCGCGTCGGCTTTTCGCCCGCGCGGATCATCGCCTCATTGACGGCTTCCACGCGGGAGGGATGCGCGCCGCAGGCAAGGTCATGCTCGGTGCAGCCGATCTTCTCCAGCCACTTTGCGACGCGCGTCGTGTGCATCGGCTCGCCCGAATGCGACGCACAGGCGAGGGCGATCTCTTCATCGCTCAAGCCAAATGCATCCGCCGCGCCGGATTCCACCAGCGGCAATGCCTGCACCATTTTCAAGGATGAGCGCGGGAAGGTCGGCGTCTCGATATCGCCCAGCGAGAAAACGATCTCACCTTTCGCGTTGGCGATCGCGACCGCGCCGCGATGGACGCTTTCCACATGATCGCCACGGGTGATTTCGACAAGAATGGGATTTGCCATCGCGCTTCTATACCATCGGGAATCGCGGGAAGGGATACACGCAATGCGCGGCTATTTCGCGGCAGGGGTGGACGGAATTTCCAAGGCGATGAACCTTGGCAAT
>JANWJQ010000143.1 GCA_025451875.1 Rhizomicrobium sp. | reverse complement strand
GCCATGGATGTCCGGGCGCCAGGACGGCGGCACAACTTCGAGGCGGTCGCTGCCAGTGACCGCGAACCCAAGACTCGTCAGGACACGGACGATATCAGAGCGCGGCAGATCGATGCCGGCGAGGCGGCGCAGTGCATTGGGCGCCATCGAAATCGTGCGCTTCCAATCCGTCGCCTTGCCGGCGACGACAATCTCGGACGCTTCGCCGCCGCAGAATTCGAGGATCAGCTTTGTCGCGAGCTCCAGACCCGGCACCACGAATTCCGGATCGACGCCGCGCTCGAAGCGATAGCGCGCATCCGAGACAATGCCGAGAATGCGGCCCGCGCGCGCGATGCGCACCGGATCGAACAAGGCGGATTCCACGAAGACGTCGGTCGTGGTTTCGGTGCAGGACGAATCCTCGCCGCCCATGATGCCGCCGATGCCGCGCGCCGCTTCATCATCCGCGATCACGACCATTTCGCTGTCGAGCGTATAAGTCTTGCCATCCAGCGCGACGAGCTGCTCGCCGTCCTTGGCGAAGCGCGCGCGCAGATTGCCTTTCAGCTTGGCCGCATCGAAGACATGCAGCGGGCGTCCGCGATCGAACGAAATGAAATTCGTGACATCGACCAGCGCCGAGATCGGGCGCAGGCCGACAGCCTTCAACCAGTCCTGCAGCCATTTCGGCGACGGGCCGTTCTTCACGCCGCGGATCAGACGGCCCGCGAACATCGGTGCCGCGTTCTGTGTGCCTTCCGGAAAATCCAGAACGGTCTGGATCGGTGACGGGAATTTGCCCGGCACGGGCGTGAGATCGCCTTCGCGCAAACGGCCAAGCCCGGCAGCGGCGAGATCGCGCGCGATGCCATAAACGCTCGTCGCATCGCCGCGATTGGGCGTGATGGAGACGTCGATCACCGGATCGGTGAGGCCGAGCGCTTTCGCGGCCGGTTCGCCCACCACCGCATCGGCGGAAAGCTCGATAATGCCGTCATGCTCGTCGCCAAGCAGAAGCTCGCGGATCGAACACAGCATGCCCCGCGATTCCACGCCGCGGATGGTGCCGATCTTCAATTCCGCGCCGCTCGCCGGAATGATCGTGCCGGGCTTCGCGAACACCGCCTTCGTGCCCGCACGCGCATTCGGCGCACCGCAGACGACCTGCACATGCTCTTTCGCGCCGGTATCGACCATGCACAGCCGCAGCTTGTCGGCATTGGGATGTTTCTCCGCCGACACGACATAAGCGACGGTGAAATCCTTCAGCCGCGCGCCGGCATCTTCCACGGACTCCACTTCAAGGCCGATGCTGGTGAGCTTGTCGGCAATCGTTTGCGCGTCCGCATCGGTGTCGAGCGGAGCCTTCAGCCAGGAGAGCGTGAACTTCATCGGCTCAGCCCTCCATCCAGAGTCGGAAGATCGAAGGCCGAGAATCCGTAATGGCGCAGCCAGCGCAGATCGGATTCGAAGAACGGGCGGATATCCGGAATGCCGTATTTGAGCATGGCGAGACGATCCAGGCCGCCACCGAAGGCGAAGCCCTGATATTTCGTCGAGTCGATGCCGCACATATCGAGCACACGCGGATTGACCATGCCGCTGCCCGCCAGCTCCAGCCAGTCATTGCCGGTGCCGAAGGTGATCTTGCCGGGCACCGAACGATCGCAGCGCAGATCCCATTCCACCGATGGCTCGGTGAAGGGGAAGAAGCTGGGACGCGCACGCAACTCGACGGAATCCACTTCGAAAAACGCCTTGTAAAATTCCTCCAGCACCCATTTCAGATTGGCGAGCGTCGAAGTCTCGTCGATCACCAGCCCTTCATATTGGTGGAACATCGGCGAATGCGTCGCGTCCGAGTCCACGCGATAAGTACGGCCCGGCGAGATGATGCGGATCGGCGGCTTCTGCTTGAGCATGGTGCGCACCTGCACCGGCGAGGTGTGCGTGCGCAGGACGTGGCTCGAGCCGTCCTTCTGCTTGGCCATATAGAAGGTATCGTGCATCTGGCGCGCGGGATGATCCGGCGGGATGTTCAGCTTGGTGAAGTTGTAATCGTCATATTCGACGTCCGGGCCTTCGGCGATGGCGAAGCCCAGATCGGCGAAGATCGCCGTCACTTCATCCAGTACCTGCGAGACCGGATGAATGGTGCCTTGCGCTTCAGGACGCGGCGGCAGCGTCACATCCACCCGTTCGGTGGCAAGGCGCGCATTCAACACGGCCTCGCCGAGCGCGGTCTTCTTGTTCGCGATCGCGTCGGCGACCTTGTCGCGCAGCGCATTGATGACCGGCCCTTGCGCCTTGCGCTCGTCGGGCGACATGCCGCCCAGCGTTTTCAAGAGTTCGCTGATCGAGCCCTTCTTGCCGAGCGCCGAAACGCGGATCGCCTCAAGCGCGGCTTCGTCCCTGGCGGAATCGATGCCCGCGAGAAGATCGCGTTCGAGTGTCTGGATATCGCTCATGAAAAACCCCAATCGGCATGCATTGAAAAGCACGGCCTTGGCTTGCTGCCAAGGCCGTTGCTCCGATGGAGGTATCCGCGAGTCTTACTTGCTGGCCTGATCCACCAGAGCCTTGAAGGCAACGGGCTCATGGATGGCCAGATCGGAAAGCACCTTGCGGTCGATTTCGATGCCGGCCTTCGCGAGCCCGCTGATAAATCGGCTGTAGGTGACGCCGTGTTCGCGCACAGCGGCATTGATGCGCTGGATCCAAAGGGCGCGGAAATTGCGCTTCTTCAGCTTGCGGCCAATGTAGTTGTGCTGCATCGAACGATCGACCGCGGCATTCGCCGTGGTGATGTTGTTCTTGCGGCGGCCGCGAAAGCCCTTGGCGGCTTTCAGGACTTTCTTGCGGCGGGAATGGCTCGGTACGGAGCGCGGGGAGCGTGACATGGTTCAGTCCTCCCCTAGCCGTACGGCATCCAGCGCTTCACGCGCTGGGTTTCGGAATGCGAGAGAACCGCTGTGCCGCGCAGATCGCGGGTACGGGCCGGCGAGTTCGAGATCAGGCGATGGCGCTTGCCGGTCTGGCCCGTCTTGATCTTGCCGTTCGCAGTGAATTTGAAGCGCTTTTTGGCGCCCGACTTGGTCTTCATTTTGGGCATTTCGGTCTCCTTGCGCATCAAAGCGCGGTAGCCATTTCGGGTCGCCATGGCATGCCCTTACGCCAGGCGGCCCCGAAGGAGGGCGGGTCATATACGGGAAAATGCTGGGTTTCAAGCGCCGGGCGAATCAGCCCTTGGAGCCCGCGCCGTCGCCGCCATTCTTCTTGCCGGCGTGCGAGTCTTCGCCCATCACGCCGTAATCCCGCGAGCGGCTGCCCGACTGGGCCTGATCGAAGCCTTCCGCGACCAGACCGCGCTTGAGCAGTTCGCGGATCGCGGCCGCCCGGCTGGGCATGCGTTTCTGAAAGCGCCAATTGTCCAGCGCCTCAATCTCTTCCTTCGTCAGCATGATCTGCAGACGCTCGCCGCGCGTGAGATCGTTCATGGCCGTAACCCTCTGTTCCCGCTAAGCCCCGGCTATGCGTAACTTACTCATTCGGCTGTACAGCCTCATTCAGCCAATAAAACGCCCTTGCTTACGAGTAAGTTCCCTGCGCCAAAACCTTAAAGAGCATCGAATATACATCTAACTTATTGATATAATTGTGATTTTTCTTGTTTTTCGATTTTTGGGGGCTAGGGTGAGCCGCTAGAGAGGAGGCCCCAACAATGGCCGCACTCGACACACTCTCCTCTGAGAGTCTTTCCCCCCTCCCCGGTACCGAGCTGGTTCGGGAAGCCAATCATCGGATTGCCAACCATCTGTCGATGATCGTCGGCATGGTGCAGATCCAGGCGTCGACACTTTCCAAAGGGCCGGACGTTCTGTCGCGATCGACCGTGCACGACATCCTGCAGGACATGGCCGGCAAGATCCTCAGCGTCAGCCATCTGCATCGCAAGCTGGCCGACACACCGCATTCCACAGAGATCGATCTGGCGGGTTATCTCGTCGAAAGCTGCAGCGCGATGATCAACTCGCTGGGGCTGAACAAGCGCGCAGGCGTCGCCTATCACCTGAGCGGCAAATGTCTGGTGCCGCCCGAAAAGGCACAGCCGCTCGCGCTCATCGCCAATGAAATCGTGATGAATGCGGTCAAGCACGCCCATCCCACGCAGATTCCGACGCAGATCAGCCTCAGTTGCCGGCGCAACGCGCAGGGCAACATGTTTCTCGAAATCTATGACGATGGCGTGGGACTGCCGGAAAACTTCGACGAGAAGAATGACGGCGGCGTCGGCTTTCGGCTGATCCGCGGATTGGCCAAACAGATCGGCGCGGCACTGCAAGTCGAATCCTCGAGCCTCGGTCTTCTGTTCCGGCTCACGCTTCCAGGTTGAGCCCCCGCCATGGCGCACTGGCGGTTTTCGATCCTATAAGGGCGCGTAGCCCGTCTTGCGGTTGCCGCGCGTGATCCCACGAAGCTTTTTCGACAAGGCCGTCCGCACAGCCGCGATCCTTTTTCTGCCGGCGTTCGCCGGCGTGCTGGGTGGCGAGCTTGGGCCCTCCGGCGGTGCGCCCCATTTCTGGGACAAAGCGGTACATTTCACGGCCTATCTCATTCTTTCGGCGCTGGCAGTGGCGGCGCTCAGGGCCCGGAAAAACGCGCTTTGGGCGATGCTGGCGTTGATCGTCATGGGCGCTGTTCTTGAGGTCGTCCAGGGGATGATCGGACGCGATATGAGTGCGCGGGATGAGCTCGCCAACAGTCTGGGCGTCGTCGCGGGCGCGATCGTCGTTTGGGCCATCCGGGCCGTGCTTGTCCGCCTGCGGCCTGCGGATTAGCGTCTCCTCGTCCTCACAGGGAGAACGGCATGTTCGAGGAATTCAAGAAATTCGCGATGCGCGGCAATGTCATCGACCTCGCCGTCGGTGTCGTCATCGGCGCGGCCTTCGGCGGCATCGTCGCCTCGCTGGTGAAGGACATCATCATGCCGCCGGTCGGCTGGGCGATGGGCGGCATCGATTTCTCCAACTTCTTCTTCACGCTGAAAGGCCCGGCCACCGCAACGCTGGCGGAAGCACAGAAGGCGGGCGCGGTGACGATCAACTACGGCATCTTTATCAACGCCATCATCAATTTCCTTGTCGTGGCATTGGCCCTTTTTGCACTGATCCGCGGCATCAACCGTTTGCAGACCAAGCCGTTGCCGGCGGACGCAACGCCTCCCCCGCCGCCGGAAGACGTGGTGCTGCTGCGCGAAATTCGCGACCTTCTGAAGTCGCGCGCATGAAACTTCCGATCGCAACCCTGGCGGCTGTTGTCCTCGCATCGGGCGCCCACGCGACCGACAGCGATGCCATGGCGAAAACCGCCAACGGCTTCTACGCCGCCTATTCGACCTTTCATCCGTCGGATGGCATTCCCGATGCGGCAGGCCGGGCGCGCTATGCGCCTTACATCTCTGAACGTCTGGATGGGTTACTGACGCAGGCCACGGCCGCCGAAAACAAATTCGCCAGCGCCAACAAGGATACGCCGCCGCTCATTGAAGGCGATCTCTTCACCTCCAATTTCGAGGGCGCGACCGCCTTCAAAATCGGTGCTTGTTCGGGCGATGCGAAATCCGGCCATTGCGCGATTGAGCTGACCTACAATCCGGGCAACACCGGCAATCCCAAGGACAAGCCTTTCAATTGGACCGATACGGCTTATCTGGTGAACAGCGCCCAAGGCTGGAAGCTGGACGATATCGGCTTCGGCGGAAACTGGGATTTCGGCAATAAAGGCCGGATGAGCCAGACGCTCGACATGGTGATCAAGACCGCGGGAAACTGAACAGCCCGTAACATTCGGGATTCTTTTTGCGAATAGGATGGCAAGAAGAACAAGAAGGAAATTCCATGACGACCCCCAAAAACTATCCCGTCGGCAAGACCGATGAAGAGTGGCAGCAAAGCCTGGACCCCCACGCCTATCGCGTGCTGCGCAAGCACGGCACCGAGCCGGCCGGCAGCCATCCGCTCAATCACGAAAAGCGCGAAGGCACGTATCGCTGCGCCGGATGCGGCAAGGAGCTGTATCCGTCCGACACCAAATATGAGAGCGGTTCGGGCTGGCCGAGTTTCTACAAGCCGAAGGACGGCGCGGTGAACACCTCCACCGACCATTCCGCGGGCATGGCGCGCACCGAAGTGCATTGCGCCGATTGCGGCGGCCATCTGGGCCACGTCTTTCCGGATGGCCCGGAACCCACGGGCCTGCGCTATTGCATGAATGGCGCAGCGCTCAAATTCGAGCCGAAGAAATAATGACCTTCGTTGTTGAAAAGCCGACCGGCACCAAGCGCGAGATCTTCCACGATCTCGCGCTGCAGGCGCAGGGCCTGTTTCGCGGCGAACGCGATCCCATCGCCAACGCCGCGAACCTTTCCTCGCTGATCTTCACCAGCTTGGACGATCTGAACTGGTCCGGCTTCTATTTCCTGAAGAACAACATTTTGGTGCTGGGGCCGTTTCAAGGACGCCCTGCCTGCGTGCGCATCGAGATGGGCAAGGGCGTGTGCGGCACGGCGGCGGCGAAGCGCGAGACGCTCGTCGTCGAAGACGTCAACGAGTTCCCCGGCCACATTGCCTGCGATGTCGCCTCGCAATCGGAAATCGTGATTCCGCTCATCAAGAACGGCAGTGTTATCGGCGTGCTGGATATCGACGCGCCGATCACCGGGCGCTTTGATGCGGAAGACCGCAAGGGTCTCGAGCATCTGGCGCAGCTCTGGCTCGCCGCCAGCGACCTTTAAAAAAGAAAGGCCCCGCTCTGTGCGGGGCCTCCAGAGAAAATCCGCTGCAACTCAACGCGCGAAGTCGATTCCCGCGCGGGTTTCGTCGATCGCCTGATTGACGAGCGTGATAGCCCGTTCGCGATGACCGCCCTTGTTGGGCGTGGACGCCTGCAATTCGCTGCGTGCCGTGCGAAGGGCATCGAGCGCGGCGTGCATGTGGCTCTGATACGCGGCCATCGCTTCGCCGATGAAGATGCCCGATGAGAGCATGGCGCCCAAAGCGGTCGCGCCGATGGTGGTTTTGACAATCGTCTTCATGAAATGCCTCCCATTTATGACCCCCATGGTCACGCGCCGATCCTAAAACAAAACCGGCGGCGTGGAAGGCACGCCGCCGGTCTGCAACAAGAATTTCATACACCTGGGCCGGGGCCTTACTCCTCGCCGCGGGCGCCGCTTTCCTCATCCGCACGGCGCAGCTCATCGCCTTCGGGGCCTTCCAGGGCCCGCTCGGCCTCCTTGGCCTTGCGCGCGATTTCCTCACGGTTGTTGCGGATGAAAGAGGTTTCCTCGTTCCGGAAATTGCGCGAAGCGGTGTAGTTGCCCTCGCCGATGACATCTTTCGTTCTGGCCCTGGCTTTGGCCTTCGCCTTGCGCGCCTTTTTGGCGGGACGTTTCGCAGACTTTGCGGCGGCCTTTTTGGCTGCCGGGCGTTTGGCCTTCTTCGCGGCTTTGCGCTTGGGCGCTTTGCGCACCACGGCCTTCTTCGCCTTCTTGCTCTTCTTCGCTTTCGCGGCGGGCCGCTTGCTCTTGGCAGCCTTCGCCGCTTTGCGTGCTTTTTTCTTCTTCGCCATGCCTGTCTCCGTTGAAGGATGTGGGCGATCGCACCCGCACCCGGAACGGATCATGCGCGCGATGGTTCCGGGCGCAAAGACCAAACGTCAGGCGGCGAGAAGTTTTCTGCGCGCGCGCAACGCGGTGACATGCAACGCGCCCATCAGCACAAGACCACTGAGGATCAGTGCTGTGCCGAGCCAGACGGCGCCGGAGACATCGGCATCGCTGACGATGAGAGAGGCAAGCGCCGGCCCCAGCGCCCCGGCAAGGAGCTGCGTAGCACCCGACTGCATCGCCGTGCGGCGCGAGGGATCGGCCTCGATGGTCATGGGAACGAGGAAGGGGCCGATCAACACGATCACCAGACCGATCCATCCATTGGCGGCGATGAAGAGCCATGCGGGTGGATGGTTCATCAGCGTGAACCATCCGCTGATGAAGAGGATGGTCGAAAGACAAAAGACGGTGAACCAGTGAATACGGCCTGCCAAAGCGGTCGCCAGAAACCCGCCGGCAACCTGCGCGGCAAGCGAAACCCATAGCGAAGTCCGCGCCACATCGGCGCTGAGCCCCGCCTCATGGCTCATGGGCTGCAAATAGACGAACACGGCGCCGGACGCTGCCGTGAATAAAAGCGTGGCGAACAGCGCCCACCATCCGCGCAGAGGCGGCGCGCCGCTTTCATCCGGATTGACAGCAAGGTCGGCGTAGAAATTGGGCGCGAGCGGCGCCGCACCGAGACCTAAAAGAGCGGTTAGTCCCAGCGCTGCGAATCCCCCTTCACTGCCGAAATGGGGGATGATGTAGACAAAGGACAGCGCCATCAGCAGCTGACCCGAAACCAGCGAGGTCCAATAGACACCCGCCCAGCGTTCCGGAACCTCCGTGCGCGCGATCATGCCGACCGTGATCCACAACAGAATACCTTCGGGAAAGCCTGCAAGGGTGCGCAGGGTTAGCACGCCCGCGCCGCTGGCCGACATCGAGCCGAAGTCGAGCGCCGCCAGCGCGAGCGAGGCCCCGGCCGCGATCCAGCGTATATGCCGTGTCTTGAGAAACGCGCCGCAAAGCCCCGCGCACAATCCCATCGCGAGGCTTTCCAAGGTCGCACATTGGCCGATGCCCGCGGCTGAAAGCCTTCCGGTCTCGGCCAGAGTGCCGAGCAGCACCGGCATCACGCCCACCATAAAAAGCGCCAATGATCCGAGCACGATGGTGGCTGCCGCAGGGATCAGCGTCAGGGACGGGCCGATGGCTTCGACAACGACGATCTCATCGGCGCTTGGGGAATTTTCCGGTTCGCTCATAGCGCAAGATTGGCAACAAAAAGGGCGGCCGTGCAAATCGCGCGGCCGCCCCCCGAAGCTTTCTCCGCGTCAGCCTATTTCACATTGCTGTTCGCCCGGATGAACGCCGCCACGGCGTCGTGCATCTCCTTCAGTGACTCCTGATGCGCGTACACCATGTGGCCCGACTGATAGTAGTGATAGCTGATGTTGGCCTGCAGCTTGCGCGGGATCGGCAGCTGATGCATTTCGTACCAGCCTTCATAATAAGGCGTGGCGAGATCGAAATAGCCGCCGTTCAACATCACCTTCAGGTTGGGGTTCTGCTTCATCGCATTGGCCAGATCGGGCATCACGTTCATGGCCCCGCGTGACGGGAAGCGCGCGCCCGGCGCCGAATGCTTGAAATCCCAGGCGCGGTTGGCGCCCGGCGCCGTCGGCAGATACATCTGGCCTTGCCCGTAATTGAGCTGGTTGCGGACATAGTCGTTGAACGAGGAGATGTAAGCCGAGCTCAACGCCGCCGATTGCGGGTCGTATTCGCTGCGCTGGCTCAGCGGATCGAGATTGGGTCCGGAGAAGCGCGTATCCAGACGGCCCGTTGCATCGCCGCTGGCATCGAGAAGCATCTTGCGGAATTCACCGCCATCGATGCGCAGATCGCCTTTCAGCAGATACCAGACCGGCAGGCCTGTGATGTTGTGAAGTTGCTGCGCGATCTTGTTGCGGTCCCCATCCGGCAGGCTTGCGCCGCGATCGAGCGCATGGAGATAGGGGCCCATCGCGAATTGCTCGACCGTGTGCAGGAACGGCGGAAGATCCTTCGGCTTCTGGCCCGGCAGCGCGTTGTGATACCACGCTGTCGCCGCATAGGTCGGCAAGGCGATCGCGTAAGGCAGGTTCATGCCGGGATTGCTGCCCGGCCGATCCACCGACAGATCGTAGTTCAGGATCTGCGACAGCAGGATCACGCCGTTGAAATCGACCGAGTCGTCATTCTCCAGATCGTTGATCAACACGGCCGAACGCGGCGTGCCGTAGCTTTCGCCGAAGAGATATTTGGGCGAATTCCAGCGGTTATATTTGGACAAGAATTCGCGGATGAACGATGCGAAGGCGTGGCCGTCGGCATCGACGCCGTAAAACGCCTTCTCCTTGTCCTTGCCCGCGATGCGGCTGAAGCCGGCGCCGGGCGCATCGATGAACACAAGATCGCTGGCATCGAGCAGGGTCGATTCATTATCGACCAGCTGATACGGCGCGGCGGGGGCATGGCTATCGTCGGGCGTGACGATGCGCTTGGGGCCCCATGCGCCCATGTGCAGCCACACGGTCGCCGAGCCGGGGCCGCCATTATAGACGAAGGTCACCGGACGGGATTCAGAGGGCGCGCCGGTCTTGGCGTAATAGATGAAAAACATCGACGCTTCGGGAGAGGATTCGTCTTTCTTTGCGTCGGGATTCTTGGCGCCGCCATTTTGCGCAACATCATCCCAACCGTCGGGATGTACGACCAGCGTGCCGGCGACGGCGCGATAGCTGATCCCGTTCACAGAACCGTTGGTGATCGACTCCTGGGATTTGAAAAACTTGCCCGAATAAAGATCGGGCTGCGCAGCAGGCTTGGGCGCCGGCGCGTCGGCTGCGAAGGCGACCATCGCCAGCAGGGCCACGGCCACGGGTGCGGCCATCAGATATGCACGTTTCATGGGGCTTTCCTCTCCACCGGCTTTGGGCCGGCTTTGTTGGGTATGGGTGCTGCGCGAAAGCCCCGAAATTTTCGCGAGCGGAGAAAACGGAGGGCTGCGCGCGGCGGCACGCAACCCTCCGGCAAGCGGCTATTTCACGTTGCTGGTCGAACGGATGAACCCGGCGACGGCATCGTGCAGTTCCTTCAGCGATTCCTCATGTGCGTACACCATGTGGCCGGAAGGGTAGTAGTGATAGGAGATGTTGGCCTGCAGGCTCTGCGGAATTGGCAGATGGTGCATCTCGTACCAGCCTTCATAGTAAGGCGTAGCCAGGTCGTAATAGCCGCCGTTCACCATCACCTTGAGATTGGGGTTCTGCTTCATCGCATTGGCGAGGTCCGGCATCACATTGGTGGCGCCGGGGAAGGCGAAGCCCGCGCCTGGCTGCTCGTGCTTGAACTCCCACCATTTGAACACGTCCGCGAAGGGATAGAACGTCTTGCCCTGGCCGTAGTTCAGCTGGTTGCGGACATAGTAGTTGAACGCCGAGACATAGGCCGAGCTGATCGCGGAGGATTGCGGATCGTAATCGGATTCCTTGCTGAGCGGATCGAGCGTCGGGCCGGAGAAGCGCGTGTCGAGGCGCCCCGTCGTCAAATCCATATTGTCCTGCAGCGTCTTGTCGAACTCTCCGCCGTTGATGCGCAGATTCGCCTTGAGGATGTAGGAGACGGGCAGGCCCGTGAACGCATGCAGCTTGTTGGCGATGGCCATGCGCTGCTGCGAGGAAAGGCTCGCACCGCGCTGAAGCGCCAGCGCGTAATCGGTCATCGCGAAATGCTCGGCCTGCTGCACGAAAGGCACCAGATCCTTCGGTTGCTGACCGGGCAGCTTGTGGTGATACCAGGCCGTCGCCGCATAGGTCGGCAGCGCGATTTCATATGGCAGATCGACGCCAGGATTGGTTTCCGGACCATCGACCGACAGGTTGAAGTTCAGGATGGTCGACAGCAGGATCACGCCGTTGAAGTCCACCGAGCGGTTGTTTTCCAACTCGTTGATGACGACGGCCGAACGCGGCGTGCCGTAGCTTTCGCCGAAGAGATATTTGGGCGAATTCCAGCGGTTATATTTGGAGAGGAATTCCTGGATGAAGGTCGCGAAAGCGGCGCCATCCGGATCGACGCCCCAGAACGCCTTTTCCTTGTCCTTGCCCGCGATGCGGCTGAAGCCGGCGCCGGGCGCGTCGATGAAGACCAGATCGCTGGCGTCCAGAAGCGTCGAAGCGTTGTCGATCAGCTGATATGGCGCAGCCGGTGTGTGGGAGTCTTCCGCCGTCACCACGCGCTTGGGACCGAAGGCGCCCATGTGCAGCCACACGGTCGAGGAGCCGGGTCCGCCATTGTAGATGAAGGTCACCGGGCGGTTGGCGGCCGGTGCGCCGGTCTTGGCGTAATAGACGAAAAACATCGATGCTTCGGCGGAGGATTCATCCGCCTTCGCATCCGGGTTCTTGGAGCCGCCATTCTGCGCGACGTCGTTCCAGTCTTTGCCATGCACGACCAGTGTGCCGGCGATGGCCTTGTAGGAGATGCCCGCGGCGGAACCGGTGGTCACGGACTCTTCGGACTTGAAGAACTTGCCGGAATAAAGATCCGGCGCCTTGGCATCCTTTGGCGCGGGTGCGTCGGCTGCAAAGGCGATAGCCGCCGTTACTGCCAGCGCCGCTGTCGCGACCAACCCATACACACGTTTCATCCATATTCCCCTTGGTCGCCGGACGATGCCGGATAAGCGGCAGACGCCGCGATCACTGCTTGAGGGACAAGATACGGACGCGCGCCCGCCGCGCCGCAGCCCCCCCCTTTTGAAGGCGGCGATATTACGCCCACTTTGCGGGGCTGCAACTGCACCAACACGCCCGCAGCGCTGCGAAAATCACATTGCTGCTAAGTGACGTGGCGGCGGCGTTTCAATATTTCGCGATGATGGCGAAGAGAAAGCGCCAGGCACCCGATTTGAGGCCATCCGCAGTCAGCGGACTGGGGCCGCCTTCCGACAATCTGGTGTAGAGTTGCGGCATGCCATTCCCGTTACCCCGTGCGCTGCGAGAGCGCTTTGCGGCGTTCGCCGGAAACCACAGGGATATCGTGCAACAGGGCCCCGGAATTGCTGGCTCGCTGCTGCTACATGGCATTGCGCTGGGGCTGATCCTGTTTCTTTTCATTCGCGGCGCGCAGCAGATCTCGCAGAAGCAACCACCCTTTCTGCCTGTGGATGTCGTGCAGTTGGGCGACCAAACCACCGCCCCGCCCGCACCCAATCACGCGCCGGTGCCGCAACAAAAGGCGATGACAGGCGCGGCCGGCGCACCCAAGCCGGAAGCCTACGCGCCCAACAGAACAAAGCAGCCCAAGGACGAGCTGGAAGTTCAGCTCAAGAATTTGTCCAAGCTGCGCCGGCCCGACAGCGATCTGAAGATCGAGAATGGTGCGTCGGACGATGTGGCCACCAGCAATGGGGCGCAGGCGGGCGCGGCGACCGTTTACAGTGTGCGCGACTATATCCGCGCGCAGATCCTGCGCCGCTGGGTGTTCGATTTCTCCACGCTCGGCAATCGCAATATCTCGATACCGCTGCGCGTGTCGCTGACCGGGCGCGGCGTCATCATCGTTGCGGAAATTCTGGACCATCACCGCTATGTGACGGACAAGGTCTTTCGCGATGTCGCGCTGAGCGCGCGCAACGCGGTTTTGCTGTCTGCGCCGTTCAAGCTGCCGGATGGTGCGCCGAAAGACGGGATCGACTTCACGCTCGATCTCAATCCGCGCGATACGCTGCGTTGAAGCGCGATCCGGAAAAGCGTGCGCGGCTTTCCGGATAAATCGCGCGAAAAACTAAGGCAGATCGCGCGCGACGCGAAAACCCGACAGGCTGGAATAATCGAATTCGCCGCCATCGGGTGTTGATCCGCTGCGTGCCGCAGACCGAATGAAGATCGGCGTGTTGTCCCAGGAACCGCCCCGGATCACATGTTTGCTGCAATCGCCGGTGCGCCAGGCGCTGCCATCTTTCGGCGCGCCGACATAAGACGGATGCCAGCAATCGGCCGTCCATTGCCACGCGTTGCCGAGCACGCCGTAGAGCCCGAAAGCATTGGGCTTGAACGAGTCGACATCCGACAGAACATGGAAATCATACTTGCTCCCGCAGCCATTGCAGTTGGCGTTGCCATTGCCGACCTCATTGCCCCACCAGCGCGCGGTGGTGGTGCCGGCGCGCGCGGCATATTCCCATTCGGATTCACTGGGCAGCCGGTACGGGCCGCCGGGTTTGTAGGCGATGCCGGGATGTTCCTTGCGCACGCGCGCATTCAGCCAGGCGATATAAGCACCCGCATCTTTCCAATCGAGACACACTGCGGGCCATTTGGGCGGCTCCACATCCTCGGGTGGATAGGCGAACCCTTTGCGCGGCGAATGCCACTTCATATTGGTGATCTTGTTGCACGGCTCCGGCTGATAGCCGGTTTCCTCCAGGAAGATCTGGAACTGCTCGCTGGTCACGTCGAACTTGCCGAGCGCAAATGCGCCGACGGTGACAATGTGTTGCGGGCCCTCCGCATCGAAACGCCCCGGCTCGCTCTTGGGGCTTCCCATCACAAAGCGCCCGGCGGGGATGCCCACCATCGTTGGACAGTTCGTGCATTCGGTGAAATCGCGGCTGTCTTCAGCATGCGCGGGGCCGGCAAGCATGAAGCCCGCAGCGAACAGAACCAGCAGAAGACCGAACAGGCGGTTCATGCGCGCGCCTCAAGCTTGATCGCAGGTTTGTCCAACATCACCAGCATGTCGCGCGCCACGGCTTCAGCGACTTTGATTCCGTCCACGCCCGCCGACAAAATTCCACCGGCAAAGCCCGCGCCTTCTCCGGCAGGAAACAGGCCGCGTGTGTTCAGGCTCTGGAAATCGTCGCCGCGCTGGATGCGAATGGGAGACGATGTGCGCGTTTCCACGCCGGTCAGCACCGCATCGTCCATGTCGAAGCCCTTTATCTGTTTGCCGAAGGCGGTGAGCGCTTCGCGGATCGCGGCGATCGCATAGTCCGGCAGGCAGGATGACAGATCGGTTGGCGTTACGCCGGGGCGATAGGACGGAATGACCTCACCCAATTCGGTGGATGCGCGGCCCGCCAGAAAATCACCGACGCGTTGCGCGGGGGCTTTGTAGTTTTCTCCGCCGGCAGCGAAGGCGCGTTCTTCCCAATGACGCTGAAAATCGATTCCCGCCAGCGGCCCGCCGGGGTAGTCGGACGGCGTGATGCCGACGACGATGCCGGCATTGGCGTTGCGCTCGTTGCGCGAATATTGGCTCATGCCGTTGGTGACGACGCGGCCCGGCTCGGACGCCGCGGCCACCACCGTGCCGCCCGGACACATGCAAAAACTATATACGTCGCGACCATTCGCGGCGTGATGCACCAGCTTGTAGTCGGCCGCACCCAGCTCCTTCTTGCTCGCGCCGAAGCGCGCGCGATCGATCAGCGACTGCGGATGCTCGATACGAAAGCCGATGGAGAACGGCTTGGCCTCGATGGCGACGCCACGTTCGAGCAGCATCTGAAATGTATCGCGCGCGCTATGGCCGACCGCGAGGACAACGTGCTTGGCCGCGATGGTTTCCCCGCTCGCCAGCCGGACACCGCGCACATGGCGCGTGCCATCATCGTCAACGGCGACATCGATATCATCGACACGGCTCTGAAAACGATATTCACCGCCCAAAGATTCAATCGTTTCGCGCAGGCTTTCGACCATCTTCACAAGCCGGAACGTGCCGATATGCGGCTTGGCGGCGGTGAGGATTTCTTCCGGCGCACCGGCCTTCACGAATTCGGTCAGAACCTTGCGGCCGAGAAAACGCGGATCCTTGATCTGGCTGTAGAGCTTGCCGTCCGAGAATGTGCCCGCACCGCCTTCGCCGAACTGCACATTGGATTCGGGATTGAGAACCGAGCGCCGCCACAGGCCCCAGGTATCCTGCGTGCGTTGGCGCACAACCTTGCCGCGATCCAGAATGATCGGCCGAAATCCCATCTGCGCAAGGATCAGCGCGGCGAACAATCCGCATGGCCCCGCGCCGATCACCAGCGGACGTTCCGTCAGACCCTGCGGGGCCTGCGCCACGAATTTGTACTCGGTGTCGGGTGCAAGGCGGACATTACGATCGCCGTCGGCGCGCGTGAGCGCCGACGCCTCGTCCTTCAGCACCACATCAACCGTATAGATCAGCGCGATCGCGGATTTCTTGCGCGCGTCATGGCCGCAACGGATGACCGTCTGGCTCAGAATATCGGCGGGTGAAACGCGCAGGCGTTTCGCAATTGCCGCAGGCAATGCGTCCGGCGCATGGCCCAGAGGCAGCTTGATTTCGGTCAAACGAAGCATAGCGGCACAATACCAGACACGCGGATCCTAGCGGCTCACAACCCTATCAGATGAAGCAGGAATTCCAGCACTTCCCAGCTTACCAGTCCGACAAAGAAAATCGCCCCCGCGGCGATCACGAAAGCGATGGTGAGAAGTGCCACGCTGTCTTCGATCTGCGCAAATGAAATCGCGATGATGGCGAGTGTCGGCGGAATATAGGCGAACGGCACCGGCATGATGATCGCCACGGCAAGCAAAAGATCGATCAGCCCGATGAGCCGCGTGGCGCCCGAAAGCCTTCCATGCGCGCTTGCCGGAACGATTCGCTCTATCGCCGCGAAAATCGGAATCATGCGGCGCACCCATCTGGCGAAACTTGGCGTCGATGCCGAGCGCTTTGACAGGTGTTCCGGCAGCACCAGCGTCCTGCGGCCTGCGATCATCTGGAGTGACGGAATTGCGAGCAGGAAACCGGACACGGACGCGATGCCCGGCGCGAGACCGGCAAGCGCCAGCACCAGCATCAGAAATCCGAAAGAGCGGCTTTCAAGCTGCGAAGCGATCCAGCCGACACTGATGCGGTCCGGCGGCGCTTCCTGCAGAAGGCGCTCCAGCGCCTGCGATGTTTGCATCCTGTGTCAGCGGCCGTAAGCGTCGGCAGGCTGCAGCGCCGCGCCGATCCGCGCGATGCCGACGATGGCGTGCGAAAGCGCACGCATATCGGCGGGCATTTCCGGCCGCCACACATCCAGCAACAGCGCGACGCGCACGTCTTCGGCGCGGTTCACCAGTTCATGGGAGTAGGTGTCATCCCATAACAGCGAGTCGCCATTGCCGAGCCGGTAAGGAACACTGTCCACATTCATCACACAGCCCGGAAGGCCGTCATCGCCTGGCGGCATCGACAGGCCCAGATGAAAACGCATCACACCGCGAAACGGTCCGCGATGCGGCGGAATATATTTGCCCGGCGCGAGAAATGAGAAGGATGCGGAAAGAACCTCCGGACATTGCTGCACGATCGCGGCCGTCATCGGGCAGCGCGCGAGGTTCTGTTTCACCGCATGGCCATAGACCTTCATGATGAAGATGCGCCAATCGCGATCATCGTTCGCGGAATTGGCCTCCTGCGCCTTCATCAGTTCGTGAAAGCGCGGCACGCTGGAGAGCCGCCCAATGAGCGCGAGCGCTTCAGCCTGGATGGCTTGCCAATTCTCCACGAAAAGTCCGGCATGTGGAAAATAGCGCTTCGCCTCAAGCACCGGCGGCCCGTCGAGGCGCCGGTCGAAGATGGCGCGCACCGTGTCGGCGGCATGATCGTAAAGAGGCATTCCCGCTCAGCCTGCAAATCATATTGGGCGAGCATACGCCGCCAGCCTTGCCCGGAATATGGCGGACCTGACGAGCAACGCGCCGATGCGGGCGGCGTTGCATTTTGCTCATGGCTGGAAAAGGGGGGTGGCTGAGCCACTGGCGCCCACTCGGACCGCGATGCGGTCCTCAGTGGCGCTCAGTTTCTCTAAGCTCGCTTCGCTCGCTAAGAGAAACTGGCGCACCCGACAGGATTCGAACCTGTGACCTCTGCCTTCGGAGGGCAGCGCTCTATCCAGCTGAGCTACGGGTGCATGGCCGTTGCTATATAGCAACGGCCGCGAATGGCGAATAGGGAGTAGCGAATAGGGTGGTCCCGCGCCCTATTCGCCATTTGCGACTTCGCTATTCGCCTATTACTTCGCCGTCGTCAGTTCCTTCATCAGCCGGTAGGTGAACTCCACGGTCTGGTAGAAATTGCCGATCTCGTCGCGTTCGTCGCGGCCATGCGCGCGCACATCGTCGATATCGCTCCAGCCGCCGCCCACGCCATAGCTCGGCATGCCCGCCGCGCGGGTGAAGATGGAATCGGATGCGCCCGCCGCCATGGTGGGCATCACCGGAATGTCCTTGCCCCACATGTCGTGAACGACCTTGGCGACCGATCCCATCACCTTCGCATCGGGAACGGTTTCCGGCGCCGGCTGCACCGGCTCCAGCAATGTCACCTTGATACCGGGATCGCCCGCGATGCCGGCCAGTGTTGAGCGCACCTGCTCCACGCTCTCACCCGGGAAGACGCGGCACTGGACCGTCGCATCCGCGCTCGATGGCAGCGCATTCTCCTGCACGCCCGCTTTCAGCATCGTTGCAACACAGGTCGTGTGCAGGATCGCGTTGAGCGAGGTGTCTTTCGCAAGGCGTGCCGCAGCAGCATTGTCCACCGGCTCTTTCGAGAGCGCGAGAAGATCGGTCTTGCGCTGGCCGCTCGATGTCTGCGCGATGGTCTGGAAGTAAGCGCGCGTGGTGGCGTTGGTCTTGTAGGGGAAGACGTAGTTGGAAATCTTCGTCAGACCGGCCGCCAGTTGATAGATCGCATTGTCCGGGCGCGGCTCGGAAGAGTGGCCACCCTTGTTCGTCGTCTCCATCTTGAAGGTCATGTAGGTTTTCTGGACGGTTTCGATCGCGAAATCGATGCGTTTGCCGTTCTTGATTTCGCCCGATCCGCCATCCGGATTCATGACGAGACCGGCATCGCCCACCAGATCCTTGCGGTTCTTCACCAGGAAGTTCGGACCATCCTGTTCGAGACCTACTTCTTCGTCCGCCGTGAAAGCGACGATGATGTCGCGATCCGGAACATAGCCCTCCTTCTTCAGGCGGATGAGCGACGCGGCGACGGCGGCGTCTTCATCCTTCATGTCGGACGTGCCGCGGCCATAGAAATAGCCGTCCTTCTGCGTGAATTTGTAAGGCGGCAGCGTCCAGTCTTCGGCGCGCGCATCCACCACGTCCATATGGCAGATCCACATCACGGGCTTGCCTTTGCCCTTGCCCTTGATGCGCACGACGACGTTCACCTGGTTGGGGTATTTCGTCTCTGGCGCGATATGGATGTCGGCGTCGGTGAACCCGTTGGCCTTGAGGTACTTCACGATGACATCGGCTGTGCCTTTGGTGCCGATGTCATGCACGGAACGGATCTCGACGAGATCGCGGAAGATGTCGTGCGCGATCTTCTGGTTCTCGACGGGCGGCACCGGACCGGGCGGGGGAATGTTCGTGGGGCCGGCAGCGCCCAGCAAAGATGCAAGCGCCAGCACGGATGCGGCCGGAACGACGGTGCGCAGAATCTTTTTCACGATTTCCCCCTACAGGATGTTTGTGCGCGCGAAGGCTACGCCCCGCCGCGCGGTTCATGCAATTGCGCCAAGTGCGGCATCCACGGCCTTCATCGCATGGTCCCAGACGCTGCGTTTCCATTCCGGCGTGTCGACATAGAAGGCATCGCGGATTTCGCGCTTCACGCCGGGCCAGTCCGGATCGTTGGGCTGCGCATTCTGATGAAGCCAGTTATCGCGGCGAATGGCGGTAAAGACATCGCGCGTCGGCTTCGTGCCAACCTCCAGCGCGGCGAATGTTAGCTCCTTGCCCTTCATCCATTTGGCGACGGCCTGATCGACCGTGCCCTGCAGCGGCGGCGACAACGACTCGCCGGCTTCGCTGGATTGCACATTGCCCCACATGGCGGAGGCGCGTTTATAAGCGTCGCTGCCCGGAATATCCTCGGTGATCATTTCGGCGGCGCCGCTTTCGCCGAGGCCGGTGTGGAAATCGATGGCGATAAGGCGCTTCACGCCTTTCAATTCTTCGCGAAAGACGTCCTTCAGCATCAGATGCGACCAGCTCTCGCGCTGCCCGCCGAAATAGACACCGTGGGGATGCTTGTATTGCCCGGCGCTGATCGCTTCCTGCAGCTTGAACGCACCGTGCTTGTCGGAATAGGCGCGCAGCACGGCGTTCGCCGCTTTCATCGCTTCGCGCGACAGGCCGGTGAGTTCGATGGCTTCGCGCAATTCATCATAGGCATCGTTCTTGGGCGGGTTTTCGAAATCGGGAAAGTTGCGGTTGATATCGGCATTGTCTTCATTGACGCGCCGGTCCCAGGAAAATCCGTAGGGGTTCAGCGCGTGCAGCAGGACGATCTTGGCGCCTTTGGAGGCGCGTTTCGCCAGCCCTTCGCGCAGCAAGCCCGTCTGCACGCCGGAACCGAAATAGCCTTCGACGCCATGCGTGCCGGAGATCAAGAGCAGCGCCGTCTTTGCATCGCGCGGGCCGATGATGGTGGTGTCGAGAAAGAGCGGTTTGCCGTCCGCGCCTTTTTCGGACGGATGCAGGCGCGAGGTGACGCCAAGATCGGCAGCCTCCGCCGCCGCGATGAACGCGTGGCGCGCTTCGCGGTAATCATGCGGAAAATGGTTTTCGATTGCAGTCATGGCGGGCCTATAGTCCAGCCGAAATCTGAGAGCCTGTCGAGATGAGCGCGTTCGGTTCGCTGGAAGAATTGCGTGCACGGCCGATCCCGGACCAGTCACCTATCCGCAACAAACCTGCGGGTTGGCGCGCGAAAATCGCGATAGACCGCCGTGGCGCGGCGTTTTCGGAAAGCCTCATCGACATCCGCACGCGCGGCATCGCGGGCGAGAATTTTTACCATGCGCCGCGCAATCCGCCCTATTGGCGGCGTATCGAAGGCTCGGTGCCGGACCTGCTGGCGCGGCAATCGGTTGTGGATCATCTCGCGAATGTGAATGCGCGGCTCAAACCGTTCGGCCTTGAACTCCATGTTTTCGACGCGTGGCGGCCCCGCGCTGTGCAGGCCTATTTCCACGATGTGTGGGTGCCGCGCGAATTGCAGAAGCGCGATCCTGCGCTCACCGGCGACGCTCTGGCGCGCGAAGTCGGCCGCTATTGGTCCGCGCCGACGACGAATGAAGATGCGCCTGCGCCGCATTCCACCGGCTCGGCGCTCGATCTCACCTTGCGCTGGATCGCGGGCGATCCGCTGTGGATGGGATCTTTGTTCGACGATGCCTCGCCCATCGCGCATCGCGACCGCATGGAAACCCATGGCGATCCGATGAGCTTCTCGGACAGTGAAGCGCGCGCCAATCGCCGGCTGCTGCACTGGATCATGAACAATGAGGGCTTCGTGGGCTATTCGGAGGAGTGGTGGCACTTCTCCTATGGCGATCAATATTGGGCAGGTATCAGCGGCGCGCCGGCCGCACTTTACGGCAAGGCGAAGGACTAAGCGCTATTTCAGAATGGAGCGGAACGCGCCATCCCAATCGCTGCCCGGTGGATGTTTCTCGAACCAGGCAATGCGCGCCAGATGCAAATCGTAAAGCCTCTGGCTGGCGCCGGAGAGCTTGCGGCATTGGTCGATCAGCTCGCGCGCTTTCTCCCATTGCTGGGCGCGCACCGATTCAAAGATGTGATCGTGGAACGTCGCCAACGCGCGGAATTTCGGCGAAGCGCGCACCAGCGGATTGCCGAGAATGGCGAACAGCTTAACCGGCTCGTCGCGCGGCCCGGCGGCAATGAAATCGACTTCGAGGAAGGCATAGCCGCGCTCGGCGGCCTTGCGCGTGTCGTCGGTGACGACGATGGCGGGACCATATTGGCCCGATAGTTCGCGCGTGCGCTCCGCAAGCAGGGTGCAATCGCCGGTGACCGAATAAGACGTCTGCCCATGCGCGGTGAAGCCGCCGGTGATCGCCTGCCCCGTCGAGATTCCGATTCCGATCTCGATGGTGGCGAAGGATGTGCCGTCAAGGCGGCGTTCCTGCGAAAGCTGCTCGTTCACGGTGGCGATGGCGACGGTCATCGCCTGCGCGGCATCGCAGGCATGAATCGCATGTTCGCTGTCGTCCAGCGGTGCGTTCCAATAGGCCATGAAGCTTTCGCCGCTGAGATGACCTATCGTGCCGCCGTGATCGAGCGCAGCGTCCACCAGCGGACCCAGCGCGGCGTTGATCATGCGCGTAAAATCCGCCGGATCGTCCTTGAAGGATTCCGCCAGCTCCGCATAGCGCCGCAATCCCACCGACAGGCACGTCACCATGCGCGATTCGCCATTCAGCTTGAGCAGTGACGGATCGCGCGAAATGCGATCGAGCGTCGGCACCGGCAACATGCCCGCGAAGGATCGCTTCAATCCGCTGCGCGTGCCGGTGATGCTGGCGGCACGCGCAGCGAAACCGCCGAACCAGCATAATGCGAGCGCGATGGATGGCGTCGCCGTGTCGAGCAGCACATGGCTGTTGGTGAACATGACCCAGCCGAAACTTTGGGCCGCTGCAATCGCCGCCAGCGCCAGCGCGCCGCCCCACAAAATACCGATGCGCGCCAGCAGAAGAATGAGCGCCGCGCCGGCAACGGCGAGGAATACCAGTTGGGGCAGATAACCTGCGCTTTGCGATAGCGACTGGCCGAGCAGGACATTCTCCAGAACCTCGGCGTGAATGTCGCCGACGCTCTTCATGCCGGCGGGCGTCTTCACAACATCGCCCGGCGGCGCGATCACCACGATCGTGTTTTTGAGATTTGGCGGCGACGCATTGCCCAGCACGGCGGATGCATTCAATGCACGCGCGGCGGCATCGCGCGCGAACCAGATCGTCAGCGCGCCGTCGCGGCGCGTGGGAACGACAAAGCCGCCAAAGGTGATGTTGGCGATGCGCGGATTGGCATCGACGCCGGGGATGGTTCCTTGCGCGCCATGCACAGCCATCGGCGCCAGCGCATTGCGCAATGTCTCCGCGTCGAGAGACGGCACCGAATTTCCGTTCAACCGATAGACGAGCGGTATGCTGCGGAACACGCCATCACGATCCGGTTCAAGATTGAGCGCACCCGATCCCGCGCTGGCGGTCTCCAGCAGCGGCAAGGCGCGGAAGGCGTAATGATAGTTCTGCGCATAAAAGAAGGGATCGCTTGCGCCGTCGGCGGCGATCTTCGCCTTGCCGACGACCGTATCGTCGCCTGCATCATTGCCCAGCGTAAAGCCGGTAATGGCCTGGACGCCCGCGAAGGATTCGGCAAACGCCTCATCCGCCGACACCAT
The DNA here is from genome assembly GCA_025451875.1 of Rhizomicrobium sp. Taxonomy (GTDB): domain Bacteria; phylum Pseudomonadota; class Alphaproteobacteria; order Micropepsales; family Micropepsaceae; genus Rhizomicrobium. The sequence goes on along the minus strand of JANWJQ010000143.1, from coordinate 9,665 downwards.
CTTGTTCAAGGCATCGCGCGCGGCATTGTTCGCGGGATCGGGCGGCAATTGCGCGGCGAAGCGTTGCGGCGAGGCCGGATCGTTCGCGTCGAGCGCGAAGGCATAGACGATGACCGGCGCGCCGGCCTTCTTCAGCGCGTCGGTCACGCGTGTGAGCGTATCGGACGCCCAGGGCCAATGGCCGAGCCTCTGCGTTATTTGCTCATCCAGGGTGAAAGTGCGCACGTGATAATGGCCGCGCGCGAAGGCATCCGTGTAAGGACGTGGACGTTCCTGCTGGTAGAAACTGTATTCGAGACCGGACAGCCGCGTGGCCGCGCCGCCCAGATCGAGCGCGAAGATCGCCGCCACCAAGACCAAAAGGCCAAGCGGTAACGCCCAGATCGAGATGGAATTTGGCCCGCCGCGCATAAATCCCCCGGGCAGCCCCTCAAGCGGTCCGGCTTTCCGGCGCCCGCGCCCTGCCCATAAACCATATCCTATGGCGCAGAACCGTTTGAGGGGGAAGGGAAAAACGGGAAATCGCCGGTCTGGTGTGATCCGGCGCGCAATCTTCTGACAAATGCGTGACGCACCCGTCATTTTCCTTGCGGGTTTGCGGTCTTGCGCGTAGCTTTTCCCCGCCCAACTTCAAAAAACACCGAGCGAGGAATCCCATGGAAAACATCACCAAGGATCCGGCCTACAATGCTGCCGATCCGAACGACTTCCCGGCGATGCTGGATGTGAACCGCTATGGCGCGCGTTCCACGGCGTTCGACAAGATCATCAGCGCAACCCACGACCATTTCTGGGATCCGCTCGACAAGAAATATATCGACTTCACGATGCCCTTCGATATGACGAAGAACTATCTCATCAATCCGGAATTGAACGGCGATCTGAAGACGGCGATCGGCGACAAGCTCGATGAAGGCCAGAAGATCAAGCTCGTCAACATGGATACGTGGTGGTCGCTGTCGTCGATCCTGCATGGCGAGCAGGGTGCCCTCGCCCTATCGGCTTCGCTCTGCCACATCCTGAAGGATCCGGGCGCGCAGGAGTACGCTGCCAACCAGACGCGCGAAGAAGCGCGCCACGTCACCGGATTCTCCGCTTATATCAAAGCGCGCTGGGGCAAGCCGGTGCAGGTTGGTCCCGCGCTGGGCAATCTTCTGAACGAACTCGTTTCCTCGCCCCTCGTCTGGAAGAAGATCGTCGGCATGCAGATGCTGGTCGAAGGCCTTGCCATGGGCGCCTTCGCGACCTTCTTCAAGGAAACGCGCGATCCGCTGTGCAAGCACCTCATGCAGCTTGTGATGACGGACGAAGCCTTCCATCACAAATTCGGAAAGATCTGGGCCGACCGCACGATCCCGCATCTGTCCAAGGGCGAACATGAACAGATCGAAGACTGGGCCGCGCAGGTGTTCCAGGTGCTGCTCTACAATCTGGGCTCGCCGGACCAGAAGGCGTGGATCTATCGGGAGCTTGGCCTTGATCCAGTGTGGTGCCAGCAAGCCTTCATGGAAGCGATCACCGACACCGCGATCCGCGAAGAGATGCAGGAGGCCACCAACATCTTCCGCGTGCTGGTGAAGACGCTGCTCAAGGCCGGCATCATCACCGACCGCACCAAGCCGATCTATGCCGCCTATCTCGACATGCACGAACTCTACAACGAGGGCGACCGCATGGTCGGCGACGACATCGCCGAAGAAGGCATCCGCTATTTGCTGCAGCTCAACGGCGGCACGCAGCTTGGCGCGTCGCTGCTCGCAGCGGAATAAACTTCGCTATGACGAAATAAAAAGGGCGGCGGTTACGCCGCCCTTTTTGTTTTGAGGAATGCGAGCACCGTCGCCCCGATACCGAGCAGCAGGCACAGCCATCCGAACACATCGCCAATGCGATCGTAGACCGTATAGCCGCCACGCCCGTCGAGCGGCAGATCGCCGATCAGGGTCTTGAACGGCCCTGCCGTCTTGGCGCGCGCCACGATGCGGCCATAGCGGTCGTTGAGCGTGAGGAGGCCATCGCGTGCATTGCGCACCATCGGCACGCCGTTCTCCACCGAACGCATAAGGGCGACGCGGCCGTGGCTCCAGTCATCGATATCGAAATCCCAAGCGGGTACCGCAAGCAACAACGGATGCGTCGCCACTTCGTCGCCGCGGATCATGGCGTGGAAATCCATGTCCTTGCAGATCTCCAGCCCGGCTCCGTTGGAAAGCGCCACGGGCTGCTTGCCCGGGGTGAAGAAGCGCGTCTCCAAGCCCTGAATCAGGCGGCGCTTCTGATAGGTTACCGGCGTGCCATCGTCCGGCGTAAAGGCCCATGCCGCATTGCGCTGTGCGCCATCGAGGTAGGTGTTTAAACCGGCCACCAGCGTTGCGTCAGCAACCGTCGCGGCTTTCGCGAGCGTTGTCTGCGCTTCGCTGCGCCATGCCGATCCGACCCATCCGATATTCTCCGGCAGCAGGATCAGCTTCACATTCTTGCCGCGCAGCTTCTCGATCTCGGCGGCATAAGCATTGAAGGCTTTGAGCGTTGCCTCCTTGTCGTCCCGCTGGGTTTTGCCGACTGCGTTATCGCTTTCGATCAGCGCCACATGCATCGTGCCGCTCGGCGGCGCGGCCATGCGGATTGCGCCGAACGCTGCGTTCGCGGCGAAGAGCGCAACGGCAATGACGGCCGGCGCGGGCGATTTGCTACGCAGGCTGGCGGCGATCCCGGCGGCAACCGCGCCCAGCAGAAACGTCACGCCAGCAAACCCCACCAGCGATGCGGTCTGGATGAAGATCGGCGCGCCGATCTCCGCCGCCGAAGGCGAAGATGTAGCACCCCCGGCCGCGCTGAAAGAAGACGCGAGATCAATGCCCGCCCATAGCGTGGCGAAAGCAAACATCGCGGCAATTCCGCCGAAGCTTTGCTGCACGCGCTTGGCGGCGATCATGGGAACGGCGAAGGCGACGGCCGGTCCCGACAGAATGAGGATCATCACCGGCAGCGGCATGAGCCCGCCATAGGCGCGGATGAGACTCGATGCGCCCAGCGCAAAGCCAAAAAACGCGACGAGAAAACTCTGCCAATATTTCGTCGGCCCGAAGGCAAACCACAGCACCGGAATCGGCGCGAGCCAGGCGAGGCACCATTGGTCGCCCAACCCTTCAGAAAAATAGAAGCCGACCCCGCTTAACAGCGCGCAGGCAAACGCAATCATGGATGTCTCTCCGTCATGAAGGCCTGGGTGCTGCGCTGGGTGGCGCGCAGATAAAGCTCGCGAAATTCGACTTCGCCGCCGGCCATGCGACCCGCGCGATAGAGCGTGATGAGGCCCTGGCTCAGCGCCGCATTCGTCACCAGCACTTCGACAGGCGACGACGCCTTGAGCACACCTTGCGCCATCAGCGCTTCGATCAATCGCAATTGCAGCGCGCCGGCGGGGGATTGCCCGGCGACGAAATCGTCGGGATAACGCCGCGCTTTGGTCGTGTGCGTGAGGAACGCCGCTTCGTAGCGCCGCGGCGTCTTCAACGCGAATTCCAGATGGGCCGCGCCGATGGCGCCCAACCAGTCGAGCGGCCCGGCAGGCGGGATTGCGGCGACGATGGCCGACCATTCGTCCAGTGCGTCCAGCACCAGGGCATCGATCAGCGCCTGTTTGTTTTCGTAATGGCGATAAATCGCCATGGGCGTGACGCCGACATCCTTCGCGATCTCGCGCATGGAGAGCCCTTCCGGCCCGTCGCGGTCGAACGCCGCCCGCGCAGCCACCAAAATTTGGTCTTTCGTTGCCATGTATACAGTGTATACATGGCAGAGAAACTTTTCAAGAGGCCCCATGGGCTTGATTTCGAGCGGCCTAACCCGATATGAATGAACGTTCATTCATTTCTGGATATCCGGCGTGCAAACGGAAAAAGCAAAGACGAAACCGGCGGACGACAAGCGGGAAAAGCTTCTCGAAGCGGCGCTCGGCCTGTTCGAGACGCGCGGCTATGACGGGGTCGCCGTGCCGGAGATCGCTGCGAAAGCGGGTGTCGCGGTCGGCACTGTCTATCGCTATTTCGAAACCAAGGATGCTCTGGTCAACGCGCTCTACCGGTCGCTCAAGCAGAGCTACAACACCGCCGTTCTCGCACCGATTGAGCCCGGCCTTCCGACACGCGAGATATTCTCCCTCTACTGGCAACGCATGACGCTGTTCGCGCGCGAGAACCCGCGCGCCATCCGCTTCATGGATCTGCATCACCATGGCGCCTATCTCGACGATGAAAGCCGCGCGCTGTCCAAAACCTACGCGAAGGCCGCCGAGAGCTTCGTGCGCGATGGACGCCGGCGCGGCGATATCCGCGATCTCGATCCGGTGATGGTGGTCGCGCTGATGTGGGGCGCGGCCGCGGGCCTCACGAAGTTTTCCGCCAGTGGATCGCTCAAATTCGATGCACATGCATCAGACGCGATGGAAGACGCGCTATGGCGCGCCATCGCAAACGATTGATCGTCCATCATTTTAACGGAGGAAATTGATATGGCACGCAAACGCAAGGGCGACGGACAGACCGCGCTCATCACCGGCGCTTCTTATGGCATCGGACTGGATCTCGCGGAATGTTTCGCGAAGGACGGCTACAATCTCATTCTCACCGCGCGCAGCGCCGATGCGCTGAAACAGGCGGCGGACAAACTCGCGACGCAATACAAGATCACCGCCACGCCTGTCGCGCTCGATCTGGGCGCGCATGGCGGCGGCACAAAACTCGCGCAGGAGATCGCCGCGAAGGGCCTCAATGTCGATGTGCTGGTGAACAATGCTGGTTACGGCATCGCCGGCGGCATGGATGGTTCAAAGGCCGAGGAGCAGCTCGGCATGGTCGATCTCAATGTTCGCGCGCTCTTGGAGCTGACGCAGATCTATTGGCCCTCAATGATGAAGAACAGGCGCGGCGGCGTTCTCAATGTCGCCTCCACCGCCGCCTTCCAGCCCGGCCCGCTGATGGCGACCTATTATGCCAGCAAGGCCTTCGTGCTCTCGCTCTCCGAAGCTTTGTGGAAAGAAGCCGAAGGCACGGGCGTGCATGTGAGCTGCCTTTGCCCCGGCCCGACGGTGAGCAAATTCCGCGAGCGTGCAGGCACCGGCAAGACGAAGCTGTCGAATGCGGGCGCGGCCATGCCGTCCATGGCGGTGGCCAAGCAGGGCTACAAAGGCTTCCAGAAGAATACGCGCGTTGTCATCACCGGCCTGCGCAACAAGATTCTCGCCGGCGCCACCGCCTATCTGCCACGTAACACATTGCTTGGTATCGTGAAGAATCTACAATCGCCGAAATGAGCGAGGCGAAGATCGGCGATTTCATCACCGTGTCGCGCGCGGACGGCGTCGCGGTGGTGACGTTCGACCGTGGCGATGGGCGCAACGCGCTGTCGCGCCAGGCGATCCTGGAGCTCACCGAAACCGCGAAGAGCTTTGCGGACGATCTGGAAACGCAGGCTGTCATTCTCACGTCCAAAGGCGCGTTCACCGCGGGCGCGGATTTGAAAGATCCGGCGATGGACCGGCGCAAGGCGAACGGGTTGCTGGAACGCCGCCACATGGTCCGCATCGGTCCCGACCTGTGCGATGCGTGGGAAAAGATGGAGCAGGTCACCATCTGCGCCATCGAGAAATACTGCATCGGCGGCGGCGCGGCACTGGCGGCGGCGTGCGATTTCCGCATCATGGCGCGCTCCGCCACCATGCGGCTTCCCGAAATTCCGCTGGGCATGAACATGAGCTGGCATTCTGTGCCGCGCATCGTCTCGCTCGTCGGCCCCGCACGCGCCAAGCGCTTCATTATGTATGGCGAAGATGTCGGCGCCGAAGAAGCTGCGCTATGGGGCCTATGTGATGAAGTGGCCGAAGACGGCGAAGCGTTGGTCGTAGCGAACAAGTGGGCGAAGAAAACCGCGAAACTTCCGCCCAACGCCGTGCGCATGACCAAGCAATCCGTGAACGCAGTTGCCAACGCGCTCCATCCCGCCACAAGCTTCATGGACGCGGATCAATACGCGCTCGCCACCACCAGCGAGGATTATCGCGAGGCGATCAAGGCCTTCCTCGAAAAACGCGAACCGAAATTCACCGGGAGATAGACGTGACAGGACGTGTCGAAGGCAAGATTGCGCTCATCACCGGCGGCGCACAGGGATTGGGCGAAGCGGCGGCGCGGATGCTGGCGAAGGAAGGCGCGCGCGTCGCCATCACGGACGTGAATATCGAAGGCGCCCGGAAGGTCGCCGAGCAGATCAACGCCACGCGCAAAGGCGCCGCTATCGCCATCAAGCATGACGTCACGCAGCCCGAGCAATGGGTTCACGCGCTGGCGGAGACGCATAAGGCATTCGGCGGATTGCATGTGCTGGTCAACAATGCCGGCATCAGCGCCGGCTCGGATGTGGAAGCCACGAGCTTCGAAGACTGGAAGCGCGTGCACGAAATCGATCTGGACAGCGTGTTCCTCGGCTGCAAATACGCCATTCCGATGATGGCGGAAACGGTGAAGGCGACCGGCCTGGGCGGCTCCATCGTCAACATCTCCTCCATCTCCGGCATCATCGCGGGGCACAATATGGCCGCCTACAATTCCGCCAAGGCCGCGGTGCGCCATCTGTCCAAATCCGTGGCGCTGCATTGCGCGCGCAAGGGCTATCGCATCCGCTCCAACTCGGTGCATCCGGTGTTCATCGCCACGCCGATCCTCGATCCCCTGGTGCAGCGTTTCGGCAAGGAAGAAGCCTATGCGAAACTCGCGCGCCAGGTGCCGCTCGGCACCATCGGCGAGCCGGACGACATTGCTTATGCCGTTCTTTATCTCGCTTCCGACGAATCCAAATTCGTCACCGGCGCGGAATTGAAAGTGGACGGCGGCATTTCGGCGATGTGACGTTTTTGCCCGGCAGTTCCTGCCGCGCGCGCTACGCAGCTTCTTCCACATTTGTCGCGAGAGTATCGCGGGTAGGGTTTCGTTCAGCCTGTTTTTGAAGCGTGGGCACAACACACAGACCAACATGACAGCGGCATAATCCTCGCTAGAGGATCGAAGCCGGAAGAATTCGGGCGTGTGATCCAACCGAATTATCTTTCCGGAGTCCGTCATGATGGTTGCAGCCGCGGCAGGCGCCGCGAGTCAATTGCTCTCCACGCTGCTGTCCAAGCTGTCATCCAGCTCGGCGACGTCTTCCTCGTCCACCAGTTCGACCTCCACGGTGGCGACGAGTGCGTTTCAGCAGGCGATGCCTGGCGCCGGCAAAAGCGCCATTTCGGCTCCGCCCACGTCGCCCTTGAGCGGCGACATGCTGATGGCGTTGATGTCCCTGCAGGCCCAAAGCGGCGCAACCGCCGCGACACCTACCAGCGCGTCTTCATCGAGCAGCGCGGCCAATCCCGTGCAGCAGCTCTTCTCGGCCATGGACAGCGATGGCGACGGGAACGTCTCGCAGAGCGAGATGGAGTCCTACATCGAAAAACAGGGCGGCACGCAGGGGCAGGCGGATTCGCTGTTCAGCACACTCAATCAGACCAACTCGGCAGGCGGCAGTTCGTCCGGCATCAGCGAAAGCCAGATGGCGAACGCTGTGTCGCAGGCGCAGCAAGCCCATCAAACACATGGCGGCCACCATTATCACAAGAGCGGCGGCGCGAACGAGCAAGCCGACAATACCGCCAGCGCGTTGCTGCAAGCTCTGGACGGCAATGACGACGGATCGGTAAGCGAAGACGAATTCTCCAGCTTCATCACCGCGAATGGCGGCACTGCGGCGGATGCGTCCAGCGATTTCGCGGCACTCAACACCAGCGGCTCAAACGCACTCACCTCGGCGGATTTCGCCAAAGCTTTTAACGCCTATCAGACGCAGCAGAACACGCAATCGCCCGGTTCGATGGTTGTTTCGCTGTTGAACCAGCTCGCTGGGGCGAGTGGCACGACGTCGATCAGCGCCTAGCGCTTTTTCTGAAGCGCGACCTGCGCGAGCAGAACGCGCGCGCCTTTCTTGTGCAGCGCCTTGTCGGTCAACCGCTGCAGCCGGTCGGCGATCATGCCGACATCCGGCTGCTCATAGGGACGCACTGCGGCGGCAGAAAATGCCATCAGGCTGCGCACATATTCGTCGCGCAACACCGGCAAGCCATGATTGACCTCGGCCCGCAGGCTCGCGTCGGGAACGTCCAGGCCGATGGCGACCAGCAGCATGCCTTGCGGACGGCCCGCATCCACAACCGTCACATACATCGGCTCGAGCATGATGAAGCTGTCGGACTGGGTTTCCTTGTGATCGGGCGCGGGCTTATCCTCGGCCACGGCCGGCAAGGTGAAAGGCGCCAACATCAGAAAGGCGAAGATGAGGGATCGCATGGCGGTTCTCGCGCGTTCGCCCCGAAGGTGTGCCGCGAAGGTAAATTAGTCGTTTACGAAACTTGGCACGGAGAACATAGGCATGCGGATGATTGCGGGAATTTCCTTGATGGTGCTTGGACTTACTGCGGCGACGCAGGCAGCGGGTGTGCCGGCCGATTATCCCGGCAAGCATTATTCGGTTTCCCCCTCCAATCTGCCCAAGCCTTTCATCACGCCAGCCGTCGACAATCGCTCCAAGACAGTCCCCCGTCCGGAAGGCGTGGCACCCGCCGCGCCCAAGGGCTTCACGGTTTCGGTCTATGCGTCGGGTCTCACCAATCCGCGCTGGATGGCGCTGGCGCCCAATGGCGATGTGTTTCTGGCGGAACCAAAGTCCGGAACGATCACCATCCTGCGCGGCACCGACAAGGCGACGACGGTCGCGACCTTCGCCACCGGCTTCAACCGGCCGCACGGCCTCGCCTTCCATGACGGTGCACTCTATGTCGGCGACGTCGATGCGGTGTGGAAGCTCGACTACAAGGACGGCGCGCTGAAAGCCGGCAACAAGACGCGCATCACGAAACAGGATTTCGGCGGCACCGAATATCATTGGACGCGCGACATCGCCTTCTCGCCCTCAGGCCAGCTTTATCTCGCCATCGGCAGCGGTGGAAATGTCGAAGACACCGAAGCACCCACGCGCGCCAGCGTGCAGACGGTCAATGCCGACGGCACGCTCACGCCCTTCGCCACCGGCACGCGCAATCCGGTCGGTATCGCCTTCTATCCGGGCACCAGCACCGTGTGGGTGACAGTGAACGAGCGCGACGGTTATGGCGACGGCCTCGTTCCCGATTATCTCACCCATCTGGAGAAGGGCGGATTCTACGGCTGGCCCTATTCCTATATCGGCCAAAATCCCGATCCGACATTCGGCGCCAAGCGGCCGGACATGGTCGCGAAAGCCAAAACGCCCGATCTTCTTTTCCAGTCGCATTCCGCGCCGATCGGGCTTGTCTTCTATGAGGGCACGCAATTCCCCGCCGATTTCAAAGGCGACGCAATCGTGTCGCTGCACGGTTCATGGAATTCCGGCAAGCCCACCGGATACAAAGTCGTGCGCGTGCATTTCGCGAACGGCAAACCTGTTGGCGGCTACGAAGACTTTCTCACCGGCTTTGCGAAAACCGGAACGAGTCCCGCGCAAGTCTGGGGCCGTCCGGCCGGCCTTCTTGTCGCCAAGGACGGAAGCCTTCTCGTCGCCGACGACGCGGGAAAAACCGTGTGGCGCGTGGCCTATACGGG
>JANWJQ010000142.1 GCA_025451875.1 Rhizomicrobium sp. | reverse complement strand
GTCTGGGCCGAAGCCGTCGAAAATCTCAACACGCTGATCGACTATCGTTTCCAGCAGCATATCCGCGCCAAAACCGGCGAAGGCGGCATGGGCAAGCTGATGAGCGGTCACAATGGCGAAGACGCGCTCATTCGCGTGCCGATCGGAACGCAAATCTTCGAAGAGGATGGCGAAACCATGATCGCCGATCTCGCGAAGCCGGGAGACCGCGTGATGCTCGCGCGCGGCGGCAATGGCGGTTTCGGCAACGCGCATTTCAAGTCCTCCACCAATCAGGCGCCGCGCCATGCCAATCCGGGCCAGCCGAGCGAAGAGAAGACGATCATTCTTCGCCTGAAGCTGATCGCCGATTCCGGATTGATCGGATTGCCCAATGCCGGCAAGTCCACATTCCTGTCGCGCGTCTCGGCCGCGAAGCCGAAGATCGGCGACTATCCTTTCACCACGCTCAATCCGCAGCTGGGCATGGTGAAGATCGACGAAACCGATTTCGTCATCGCCGATCTTCCGGGTCTGATCGAAGGCGCGCATGAAGGCGCTGGCCTCGGCGACCGCTTTCTCGGTCATGCCGAACGCTGTGGTGCGATCCTGCATCTGGTCGACGGCACGCAAGGCGAGATCGTGAAGGCCTACAAAACCATCCGTGGCGAACTTGAAGCCTATGGACATGGCCTTGCCGAGAAGCCGGAAATTCTGGTCCTCAACAAGATCGACGCGATTCCCAAAGCCCAGATCACCAAGAAGAAAGCCGCGCTGGAAAAAGCCAGCGGCGAAAAGGTGCATCTGATCTCCGGCGTGTCCGGCGAAGGCGTGAACGACGTGCTGCGCCTGATGGTCAAGGAAATCGCCAAGCGCCGCGCGAAAGACAAGAAGCGTCCTGTGGCGCGCGCCTGGACACCGTGAGATGTCCGGCTCGCTCACGAGCGCCAAACGCATCGTCATCAAGATCGGTTCGGCACTTCTGATCGATCCGGCGAGCGGCGAGCTTCGCCGTTCCTGGCTGCAAACACTCTGCGCCGATGTCGCCGCGCTCAAGCGGGACGGAAAAGACATCATCCTCGTTTCCTCCGGCGCCATTGCACTCGGCCGCCGCGCGCTGGGTTTGAAACCCGGCACGCTCAAGCTTGAAGAAAGTCAGGCAGCCGCGGCAGCGGGGCAGGTTCGGCTGGCCCATGCCTATGCCGATATTCTTTCAGGGGAAAACATCACCGCCGCGCAGATTCTCCTGACGCTGGGCGATACCGAAGAACGCGCGCGTTATCTCAATGCCCGCGCGACACTGAAGACGCTGCTGTCGCTGGGAAGCATCCCCGTCATCAATGAGAACGACACGGTCGCAACAGCGGAAATCCGCTTCGGCGACAATGACCGGCTCGCTGCCCGCGTCGCCTCGATGATGGAAGCCGATTGTCTGGTGCTGCTGTCCGATGTGGACGGTCTCTACACCGCCGATCCCACGAACAATCCCGAGGCGAAGCACATCGCCGATGTTCCCGCGATCACGCGTGAGATCGAGGCGATGGCCGGAACCTCGGTGTCGGGCGTCGGCCGGGGCGGCATGGTGTCGAAGCTCATCGCCGCCAAGATCGCGACGGGCGCGGGCTGCGATGTGCTGATCGCAAAGGGCGCGGTCGACCATCCCTTGCGCAGGATTTCCGAAGGCGCGAAATCGACGCGCTTTCATGCCAGCACCACACCCGCGCAAGCGCGCAAACGCTGGATTGCCGGCGTATTGAAGCCGCAAGGGACGTTGATCGTCGATGCCGGCGCGGCGAAGGCGCTTTCGGAAGGCAAAAGTTTGCTGCCCGCCGGCATCCGCCAGATCGACGGGCGTTTCGAGCGCGGCGATGCGGTCGCGGTGCGCGACAGCCAGGGCAACGAGATCGCGCGCGGTCTGTCCGCCTACAACGCCTCCGATGCCGAACGCATTGCGGGCAAGAAGAGCCAGGAGATCGAAGCCATTCTCGGCTATCGCGGCCGCGACGAGGTGATCCATCGCGACGATCTGGCGCTTACGGGCAACGCATGAGCGGCGAACTGAAACGCGAGATGTTGGCGATGGGAGCTGCCGCCCGCGACGCCGCGCGCACATTGCGCGAATCCTCCAACGACACGCGCAATGAAGCATTGCGCGTCGCGGCGTCCGCCTTGCGCGCGCGCGTGCCGGAGATTCTGTTTGCCAATGCGGAAGATCTGAAAGCTGCGGCGGATTCCAGCGCGGCCATGCGGGATCGCCTGACCCTGAACGGGAAATCCGTTGAAGCGGCTGCGCGAGGGCTGGAAGCCATCGCCGCTTTGCCCGATCCGCTGGCGCGCGTGCTGGCCCATTGGAAGCAGCCAAACGGTCTGGACATTTCGCGCATCGCCACACCCATCGGCGTGATCGGCATGATCTATGAAAGCCGTCCGAATGTGACGGCGGATGCGGCAGCGCTTTGCATCAAATCCGGCAACGCCGTCATTTTGCGCGGCGGATCGGATTCGGTGCGGTCTTCGCGCGCGATCCATGCCGCGATGCTGGATGGTCTGCAGGCGGCGGGTTTGCCGGAGGCTTGCGTTCAGCTGATGCAGACCACCGACCGCGCCGCGGTTGGCGAGATGCTGCAAGGACTGGGCGGCGCCATCGACCTCATCATTCCGCGCGGCGGCAAGTCGCTTGTCGCGCGCGTGCAGAGCGAAGCACGCGTGCCGGTGCTCGCCCATCTGGAAGGCATCTGCCATGTCTATGTCCATAAAGATGCGAAGCTCGAGATGGCGCGCGCCATCGTCCTCAACGCCAAGACGCGCCGCACCGGCGTCTGCGGTGCCGCGGAAACGCTTTTGATCGACAAGGCGGTCCTGTCGTCACATGGCATCGCCATCCTGAACGATCTGAAAAGCGTCGGCTGCGAAATTCGCGGCGATGAATCCATCCGCGCGGTTTTCCCCGCTGCGAAAGCGGCGACCGAGGAAGACTGGCGCACCGAATATCTCGATGCCGTCATTGCCGTGAAAATGGTCGACGGCGTGGAAGATGCCATCCGCCATATCGAAACCTATGGCTCGCATCACACCGAATCCATCGTCACGGAGGATGCCGCCACGGCGGAGCGCTTTCTTGCCGCGCTCGATTCCGCCATCGTCTTGTGGAATGCTTCGACCCAATTCGCGGATGGGGGCGAGTTCGGCATGGGGGCGGAAATCGGCATCGGGACAGGCAAGCTGCATGCGCGCGGGCCCGTGGGCGTGGAGCAGCTCACGACCTTCAAATATGTTGTGCGCGGCACCGGACAGACGCGGCCATGAAAAACACGCGCAAACCCTATTCCTGGATTCGGCCGCCCGGCCCCGTCGCGGCCGGCCTGCGGATCGGTCTTCTCGGCGGCTCGTTCAATCCCGCCCATGAAGGCCATTTGCATATCAGCGATGTCGCGCTGAAAAAGCTCGGGCTTGATTATGTGTGGTGGCTGGTCGCGCCGCAGAACCCCCTCAAGCCCAGCATCGGCATGGCGCCGCTGCAGAACCGGCTCGCTTATGCGGCGGCTCTGTTCGAGCGTCATCCGCGCATCCTGGTCATGGATATCGAGCGTGAGCTCGGCACGCGCTATTCCATCGACACCATCACCAAGCTTCAGCATCGTTTTCCCGAGCTGGATTTCGTCTGGCTGATGGGCTCGGACAATCTCGCCAGTTTCCGCCGCTGGAAACGCTGGCAGGACATCATCAAACGCATTCCTGTCGCGGTCGTCATGCGGCCGGGTTCCACCCTGGCGCCGCTCCACGCCAAGCCGATGCAAAAGCTGTCGGGACGGCGCTGCGAGCATTCCTGCCTGGCCACGCGGGAACTGCCCTGCATCACCGTCATAGACGGCCCCCGCAATCCGCTCAGCGCCACGCAAATCCGGTCCAAAACGGACTGGCAGGAAAATCTCTTTTTGGCCTGCCAGCCCTAGTTGGAGCCGGCAATCGCGGCGTGATAAGCTCGGCTTGCAGATGGGGAGCGCGGTCACTGGCGAATTCTACGAAAACGTCCAGCTTCGTGCGCTTCGCTGCGTTTGACTGGAGGATTTGAATTCTGACCCGCAAGACCACCGGCGCGAAAGCCACGCCAAAAAAAGCCAAAGCTGCCCCGAAGAAAGCCAAGGCCGCACCGAAGGCGAAAAAGGCCGCGAAAGCGCCTGCCAAAAAGGTGAAGCCCGTTAAAGCAAAAGCCGTCAAAGCAGCGAAGGCCGCGCCGAAAAATGTTGTGAGGCCCGCGAAGGCGGAGCCGCAGGTGCAGCCGCCCGCCCAGAAAAAAGATACCGAGCTTCTGAGCCGCATCGTGAAATCGCTCGATGACGACAAGGCCGAAGACATCGTGACGATAGACTTGGAAGGCCGCTCGTCGCTCGCCGATGCGCTGATCATCGCCACCGGCCGTTCCTCGCGCCATGTCGCGTCCATCGCGGAGCATCTGGCGCGCAAGCTGAAGGAAGCCGGCTACGGCACGCGGCCCATCGACGGCGCAAGCCAGGGCGATTGGGTTCTGGTCGATGCGGGCGACGTGATCGTCCATATTTTCCGGCCTGAAGTGCGCACTTACTACGACCTGGAAGGCATGTGGCGCGTGGACGAACCCGCGGCGCGCGCCGCGCGTTAAATGCGCCTCGCCATCATCGCCGTGGGACAGTCGCGCGGCACGCCGGAAGGCGCGCTGACGGAAGACTATGTCAATCGCGCGCGCGCGATGGGAAAGCGCGCCGGATTCAACACGGTCACCATCGAAGAAGTGAATGTCTCCAAGCTGCGCGAGACGCGTTCGCGCATCGCCGAAGAAGGCGAGCGCCTGGCGTCACGCATTCCGGATGGCGCGCATGTCATCGTTCTGGATGCGAAGGGCAAAGGCATGACGTCGGACTCTTTCGCCGAAATGCTGGGCGCGATGCGCGATGCCGGCGCGCGCGATCTGGCGTTTGTGATCGGCGGTCCGGACGGGTTGGCTTTGCCGGACCGGATAAAAGCGGGAAGAAGCCTCGCCTTCGGGCAGCAGATCTGGCCGCATCTTCTGGTGCGCGCCATGCTGGCCGAGCAGGTCTATCGCGCCATCACCATCCTCGCCGGCCATCCCTATCATCGGGCATAAATCGCGTTAGCGGTGTCTTAACCATGATCGGCGATGGTAGGCCGTCGCAATGGGATGAATTTGCCCATGGAGATCAAGAGCACAGGCCGCGTTGGATCGACATCTGTTCGCCGTACGGCGGGCAGCACATCGACGTCCAGCAGCAGCTTCCAGGTTTCCGACGCGGTGGAACAGCCGCGCGCGCAATCGGTCGCGTCGCCGGGTGCGATCGCGTCCGTCGAAAGCATTCTCACGCTTCAGGGCATGGACGATTCCACCAATGGCCGTTCGCGCGGGTTGGCGCATGGCCAGCATCTGCTCGACATGCTGGATGAAGTGCGTGACGGGCTTCTCGCCGGCGGCATTCCGCGCGCGACGTTGAACCGGCTCGCCACCGCCGTGGGCAAACGTCAGGAAGGCTTCGCCGATCCCAAGTTGCAAAGCGTGCTCGACGAGATTGAGCTGCGTGCCCGGGTGGAACTCGCCAAGCTTGAGCAGAACGACCGGCTCGCCGGCCACATCCCCCGCTAAAACCTTGTGAATCAAGACGTTTTCGTGAATCCTTGAACTGCCGATTCCATTTGCCGGGGACGGTAGGGGTTTGTATAAACCCGCCCGCTCAGTGAGGGCGCGTTATCTAGCTGGGGTCTGTACCCATGGGCGTAGAACTGCCGTCCGGCTATAAGCCGTCGGAATCCGAACCCTTTATGAATGAGCGGCAGCGCGAATATTTCCGCCGCAAGCTTACGACGTGGAAGGAAGACATCCTCCGCGAAAGCCGCGAGACCATTCAGAACCTGCAAGCGGAAACCACGCCGCATGCCGACCTTGCGGATCGCGCATCCACCGAAGCGGAGCGTCAGCTCGAGCTGCGCACCCGCGATCGTCAGCGCAAGCTGATCGCCAAGATCGATTCGGCGTTGCGCCGCCTGGAAGATGGATCTTACGGGTTCTGCGAAGAGACCGGCGAACCGATCGCATTGAAGCGCCTGGACGCGCGTCCGATCGCGACGCTGTCGATCGAAGCGCAGGAACGCCACGAGCGCCGCGAGAAGGTCTACAAGGACGATTGAATTTTCTTCCCCCGTTTACGGGGGAAGTGCCGCCGCAGGCGGCGAAGGGGGATAACCCCCTCCGCTTCGCTTGGGCGAAGCTCCTCCCCCGTAAACGGGGGAGGAATTTCCGAAATCAGAACGGCATCAGCACGTCGAACAGCTGGCTGCCGTAACGCGGCTGCTGCATGTCGGTGATCTGGCCCTTGCCGCCGTAAGAGACGCGCGCTTCGGCGATCTGCGACAGATTCACGATGTTGTCGCTGGTGATGTCTTCCGGGCGCACGATGCCGGAGATCTGCAGATCGCGCAGCTCATAGTTCACGCGCACCTGCTGATGACCGTTCACGACAAGATTGCCGTTGGGCAGTACCTGCGTGACCAGTCCGGCCAGCGTGAGGTTCACGTTTTCCGAACGGTTGACCGAGCCGGCGCCGACATTCGAGGTGTCCGAGCCCATCTTCACCAGGCTCGCCGGATCGGATGCATTGGGCAGCGCCTTCTGCAACTCGCTTTCCAGGCCGAAGAAATTGGTCAGATTGGCGTCGTCGGAATTGGTGCGCGAGCGCGTCGTCGTGTCGGAAAGCTTCGCGGCGTCGGCGATGGTGATGTCGATGGTGAGAATGTCGCCGACATGGCTGGCGCGCGGATCGTGGAAGAAGCTGCGCGCGCCCGGCGTCCACAGCGAGTTCGCCATATGGGGGCCCTGCGGCCCCTGTTCGGTGGGCATCGTCACCGGCTGATAGCCCGGCTGCGCGACCGGATTGGCAATCGGCGCCAAATCCGGCGCTTCGCCGATGCTCTTGACGCGATCGATGGCGGAGCAGCCGCTGAGAATGACGGCGAAAGCGGCGAGACAAACAGATTGTTTCAGGACTGTGCGCGTCATGTCTTTCACTTCTGCAAGGATGCGATCTGGGTGACGGTTGTGGACATATCGACCGCCCGCACGGCGCCGGCGCCGGACACGGTGCAGGTGATCTGGCGGTAGGAGATCGGGTTCAGAACGGTCACCGCTTCACCCATGCCGCCTTCGCTCATGGCTTTGCCGACCGCGGTCAATGTGATGCCGGGTGCGTTGAAGACGATCGTGACGGTCGAGCCTTTGGTGACAAGGATGGGCTTGCGCACATCGTCGGGGCGCACGGGTTCGCCGGCGCGCAGCACGCGGCGCGCTTCCATGCCGTCGAGATCGTTCATCGACGTGACGATTCCGGCCTGAACGGAGGACGCATCGACCGTCTGATAGGACAGATCGGAATCGGAGATCGTCGTTCCGCGCGGAATGGAATGCGATGGCACCACAATGCGCATATCGGCAACGCCATTGGCGAGCGCCATGTTGGCGAAGAACGGCAACGCCAGAACGGCGAGGGCAACAGCCAGGCTGCGGACGATCATCATGAACCTCCCATGCGCGACGTTGTCTGCATCATGCTGTCGGCCGCGGTGACGACCTTGGAATTCATTTCATAGGCGCGCTGCGCGGTGATCAGCGCGGTGACTTCTTCCACCGGGTTGACGTTGGCGGTTTCCAGATAGCCCTGCTGGATCGTGCCGTAGCCGGCCGAGCCCGGAACGCCGGCCTGCGGTGAACCGGAGGACTGTGTCTCGGTGAAGAGGTTATCGCCCTGCGCCGAGAGGCCCCCTTCGTTCGGGAAGCGAACCAGTTCGAGCTGGCCCAAGGTCTGCGGCGCGGCCTGGCCGGGCAGTGTTGCCTGGACCTGGCCCTGCGCGTTCACCGCGACGGAGAGCGCGGTCGCCGGCACGGCGATGCCAGGCGCCACGGTGTAACCCTTGTCGGTCACGATCTGGCCTTCCGGCGACAGCGCGAAATTGCCGGCGCGCGTATAGGCGTCCGTGCCGTCCGGCATGGTGATGTGGAAATAGCCCGAACCCTGGATCGCCAGATCGTAGGGGTTGGCGGTGTTGGACAGGTCGCCCTGCGTCATGATGCGGCTGACGGCGGCGGTGCGCACACCGGAGCCGAGCTGGATGCCCATCGGCAGGACCGTGCCGGAATCGGAGGTCTGTGAACCGGCCTGCTCGACGTTCTGGTAAAGCAGATCCTGGAATTCGGCGCGCTGCTGCTTGAAACCCGTCGTGTTCATGTTCGCGAGATTGTTCGCGATGACTTCGACGTTGGTCTGCTGTGCCAGCATTCCGGTCGATGCAATGGAAAGGGCTCGCATGGTTCTTCTCCTAGTTCGCCGCGCTGCCGAGCTTGTCGATGGCGTTGCGTTTGAGTTCTTCCTGTGACTGCGTGAGGTTGGCCGTCGTCTGGTAGGCGCGCATCACGTCGAGCATGTGCGAAACTTCCAGGACCGGCTGCACATTGGATTCTTCGAGGCTGCCCTGCGCGATGACGGGTGTTTCCACCGCGTTGGGCTGCTGGGTGGTCGAATAAAGGCTTGCGCCTTCTTTCTTCAGCGCCGCCTCATTGTTGAAGTTGACCAGCTTGAGCTTGCCCAGCTGACCGCGCGCGCCGGTAATGGTTCCGTCCTGCGCGATATGGATATCGCCATCGTCGTTGGTGATCTGGATCGGGCCGCCATCGGCCTGCAGAACGTCGCCGCCTTCGGTGACGATCTGTCCGTTGCCATCCAGCGTGAAATGGCCGTTGCGGGTGTAGCGCGTGTCGCCATTCGGCGTCTGGACCGTGAAATAGCCCTTGCCGCTGATCGCCAGATCGAACGGTGCGCCGGTATGCGTCAGCGCGCCCTGGGTGAGATCGCGCAAAGTGCCTTTGTCCTG
>JANWJQ010000141.1 GCA_025451875.1 Rhizomicrobium sp. | reverse complement strand
ACGCGCGCGCGCATCGCTTCGGTCTATGCCATCGAATATGGCTTGATCGGCGTCATCACCGGCGCGATCGCGCTGGCGTCGGGAGCGCTCGGCGCGTGGCTGGTGACGAAATATGTCTTCGACGTCGATCTTGTATTCGATGTGGGCGCGGCTCTTTTCACCATCGTAGGCGGCGGCGCGGCGACATTGCTGTTCGGATTGGGCGCTGCCTGGGCGGCGTTATCGGCCAAGCCTGCGGCTCTGCTCCGCGCCCCTTAAGCCAAACGCGCGCGGCGACGGCGGCGGAAGAAGCGGATCAGGAACCAGATCAGGCCCGCGATCACGATCAATACGCCTATACCGCCCACTTCCAGGATGTTCAGCGAGTTGATCATCGTGAACTTGCCACTCTGCAAGTAGAATCCGTTGAAGCCGGCAAGCGCGGCAGGCAGCGCCAGCAGATCCGCCTTTGTCATCGGCAGCGCACGTTCGTTGGGATGATATTGCGACTCCCACGGCTCCAGCCCCCCATCCGCCGTCATCTCGATGTGCCCGGCGAGGATGGCGCGCACCGGCTTATCCTTGAGAAAAGCCACCGCGCGATTGGCGCTGGCGACATATGCGCTCGCATCGTCGACAAGCAGCCGTCCCGGCATCAGGAAATCGCCGGAGAAGAACAGCGCCGTGTTGCGATCGTAGAACGACACTTCGGTTTCGTTATGGCCCGGCGTCGGCAACACGTCGATCACACGCCCGCCAAGATCGACCTGTGCAACGCCTTCGGGCCAGTGCATGAAATTGTAGAACCGCTTCACGCTGTCGATATCGTAACCCACCACCTGCACATTCGGCAGCGTGGTGAATTGCGGATCGCCGGCACGGTGATCCATGTGGCGGTGCGTGTGAACGACCAGCAGCGGCAACCCGTGCGGCAGAAGCGCTGTCACCGTCTTCGCCAGCGGCATCGCCTTCGGATCCGCGACATCGCCGGTGTCGATCAGCAAGGCTCGTTTCTGCCCGACCAGCAGATACATGAACGGCGCTTCGAAGGTGCTGCAGAGATCCTCGCGCAGAATGTAGGTCGTCGCGTTGTAACGGTGGACCTGAAGCGGCGGCTCGGGATGGGCTTTGCAATCCTGCGCGCCTTCGCTCCATTTTACATCCAGGGAGCCGGATGCGGTCCGCGCCTGCGCCGCCGGCGCGAACGCCAGAAGCACCGCAACGGCCAGTGCGTGAATGCGCTTCATGAATGTGCCCCTCTTGCGATCAGACGCCCGCAAACGCTGCCGGATAGGTAAGCCTCCACCGGCCGCCCGCAAGTGCGCCGCCGGTCAATTCCAGCGCCTGGAAATGCTCTCCGGAATATTCGCATTCAAATCCACGTGCGGCCTCGCGCGTGAATCCAAACTTTTTGTAATAGTCGGGGTCACCCAGCAGGACGGCGGCTTCAAAACCCAATGCCTTGCAACGCGCCAGGCCTTCACGGATCAGCGCGGAGCCGATGCCGCTTTTTTGCCGGTCGATGCGTGCGCAAACAGGGCCGATGGCAGCCACCCGGAGCGTCGCCGGTACGACTGTCGCTCTGCTGAACATCGCGTGGCCGACGACCGCCCCTCCTTCCAGCGCCGCCAATTCCACGATGACATCGCCATCGGAGCGCAGGCCCGCGACCACCGCGACTTCGCCGTCACCCGAGCCATATTCCTTCTCGAATGCGGCGCGGGTGACCGCAGCGATGCCATCGGCATGGGCAGCGCAGTCCGTGACAATTGTGAACGCGCCCGTCATGTCCTTATGCCGCCTATATTTTTGAGCAAATCCTGCAACTTGATCCCCCTCCCCCGAAGCACCATATTAGTGAGGACTCGCCGAAACCGGCGAGCAAAGGAGAATCCATGGCTGATTTCGACAATCGCGTCGCACGCGCCTCGACCACCGTCGATTATGTCGACGCGGGTCTGCGCGCCTACATGCTGCGCGTTTACAACTATATGCTGGCGGGACTGGCCGTAACCGGTCTGTCGTCCTACGCCACCTTCCTCGCCGCCGTGACGACCGACCCGTCGCATGCGGCCGCGCGCCTGCCCGGCAATGTCATGCTGACGAGCTTCGGCGTCACGCTGTTCACCGGCCCGCTGATGTGGGTGCTGATGTTCGGCTCGCTGGGCCTCGTCATGTTCCTGAGTTTCCGCATCAACAAGATGAGCGTCGGCGCCGCGCAGGCCAGCTTCCTGGGCTATGCCGCGCTGATCGGCGTGACCTTCGCCTCGCTCGCCGTGGTTTACACCTATGCCTCGATCGCGCAGGTGTTCTTCATCACCGCCGCGACCTTCGGCGCGATGAGCCTGTGGGGCTACACGACGAAGTCCGACCTCACCAGCTTCGGCCACTTCCTGTTCATGGGCCTGATCGGCATCATCATCGCCTCGGTGGTGGGCTTCTTCTGGCATTCCGCGATGCTGCAGTGGATCATCTCGGTGGCCGGCGTGCTGATCTTCACCGGCCTCACCGCCTATGACACCCAGTCGATCAAGGACAGCTACACGGCGGGCGACGACGCCGCGACCTCCGGCCGCAAGGCGATCTTCGGCGCGCTGCGCCTGTATCTGGACTTCATCAACCTGTTCCTGATGCTGCTGCGCCTGATGGGCAATCGCCGCTAAGGGCGGACCTGAATAAGAGAGCCCCGGTGGAAACACCGGGGCTTTTTCGTTATGGGAACTCCATGGAAGAGAAGCCCGCCATCATCCCTGTCGATCTCGTCCCGCACCGGGCGGAGTGGGCGCAGATGGCCGCCGCCGAAACGGCGAAGCTGAAGGCGGCGCTGGGCGACAATCTCATCGCCGTTCATCACGTCGGCTCGACCTCGATCCCCAACATCATGGCCAAGTCGATCGTGGATCTGATGCCCTATGTCCGCGACCTGGCGGTTCTCGACAGCCAGGAAAATGCCGTGCGCGATCTTGGCTACAAATGGCACGGCGAGTTCGGGCTGGAAGGACGCCGCTTCTGCTCCAAGGCGGATCCTGAAACCGGCAAACGCATTTTCCAGCTTCACTTCTTCCGCCCGAACAACGAGAACGCCATCCGCATGCTCGCCTTCCGCGATTATCTGCGCAGCCACCCGTTCGTGGCCAAGGCGTATGAGATGGAGAAGCTGCGCGCCGCCGCCGTTCAGCCGCATGACACCACCGCCTACAACGCCGAGAAGAACGACTGGATCAAGCGCACCGAGAAGGATGCGATGGATTGGGCGGACGGAAAGCGTTAGTCGCTCGACAGCGCCTTCAGCAGCTTGCCCGCGAATACCCGCAGCACATTTTCCAGTTCATGACCGCGCTTGAGGATGCGACCGCCGGCGTCGATCACCGCAAACATGCCCTGCTTGCTGCGGAGAGCCGGCCGTTTCTCCACGCGATAGAGCGGCATCTCGCTGGTGCGGCGGAAGATGGAGAACACGGCCGCGTCGTCACCAAAATCGAGGGCGTAATCGCGCCATTCGCCGGCGGCGACCATGCGTCCATAGATGTTGAGAATCTGGTTCAGCTCGCGCCGGTCATAGCGCACCTGCGCCGCCGTGAAGCCGCCACCGCTCCATTGTCCCGTCCGCGCGGCTGAGCGTTGTTCCGCACGGAGGAACGCTATGGGTTCCTCTGCCATTGGGCGAAGTGTGATCCCGCCTGCTCCGGCTCGCAAGCCCTACTTCTTGCGGGCCAGCATCACCCCGTCGCCGATGGTGGCGAGCGCCACGTCCACACGCTCGTCAGCGTAAATCTTCTTGTTGAGCGCGCGGATGGCGACGGTGTTGGTATCCTTGTTGGACGGGTCGGCAACCGCGCCGCTCCACAGCATGTTGTCCAGCGCGATCAATCCACCCTGACGCACCAGCTTCAGAGCGCGCTCGTAATAAGCGTCGTAGTTCGGTTTGTCGGCGTCGATGAAGACGAAATCGAACGGGCCCTCCTTGGCCGCGATCATGCGATCCATCTCGTCCACGGCGGGGCCAAGACGCAGGTCGATTTTCCCGTCCACGCCCGCGTCTTTCCAATATTGGCGCGCGCGGTCGGTGAATTCCTTGCTCACATCGAGGCAGACCGCCTTGCCGTTCGCAGGCAGCGCTTGCGCGACGGAGAGCGCGCTGTAACCGGTGAAGGTGCCGATCTCCAGATAGCGCGTCGCCCCGATCAGCTTCGCGACAAGCGCCATGAACGCGCCCTGGTCGGCGCCGATCTGCATCATCGCCAGTGGCATGCCCGCGGTTTCCTCGCGGCAGCGAATCTGCGCGGGCGTTTCGCGCGCGCCGTTTGCATCCACATATGCTTCCAGTTGATCGCTTCCGCGGATCATGCGTCCCATGGTTGTCATCCCAAATTTGTCACAGCAGAATAATCAAATAGTCATCAAAATAAAAGCCACATTCTGAGGGAACCATGAAAAGGCCGTTTTATGGACCTTTTCAGGCCGACTTCCTCCGCCAAAACTCCTGTGTCGGCTGGCTGCGTTTCGTGGTTTCCCGGAAGACATCTGCCCCCCAGCCCCTACCGGGTTGCCCTGGTCAGCCGACATTTCATTCTCCTCCGCTTCGCGCCACCCTCTCCCGAAAGGGAGAGTATCATGCGTCTGAAGGATCGCGCGGCCATCGTCACCGGCGCCGCATCGGGAATCGGCAAAGCCACCGCGCAATTGTTCGCCGAGGAAGGCGCGAAAGTTCTCGCCGTCGATCTGCCGGACAAAGGTCTCAATGCGGACCACGCAAACATCGCGACGTTCGAGAAGAGCGTGGGCGATATAGATGCCGCCGAAGCCATTGTGAACGAAGCGGTGAAACGCTTCGGCCGCCTCGACATCGTCATGAACAATGCGGGCATCTCCTCCAGCACACGCATCGAAGAGCTTACCGAGGACATCTGGCAGCGGACGCTGAACGTGAACCTCTCTGCGCAGATGCGCATCTGCCAGAAAGCTGTTCCACATCTGAAGCAATCGCCCGCCGGACGCATCATCAACGTCGCCTCGGTCATGGCTGAAGGAACGGATTACGGTCTCGCCGCCTATTGCGCGTCCAAGGCCGGCGTCGCGGGGCTCACGCGCACGCTTGCACTGGAGCTGGGCAAGTTCGGCATCACCGCGAACTTCCTGGAGCCCGGCGCGATCAAAACCAGCATGACCAGCGGCTTGTGGGATGCGCGCCCCGATGTGGCGGAGATCTGGGCCAGGAAAGCGGCGCTGCGCAGGCTCGGCCAACCGATTGATCTTGCGCGCGGGGCGCTGTTTCTCGCCAGCGATGACGGCGGCTTCGTCACGGGGCACGGCCTCGTCGTCGATGGCGGATTGATGCTGCGTGTCTAGGGGCGATTCATCTTCTTCAGATTGGCGGCCATCTGTCCGAACAATCCGCCGACGGCGCCCGTGACCACGCAGATCGTGGTGAAGAGCGGAACGATATGCGTCGGCGCGTCACGCAGCGCCACGGAGACACCGACACCAACCAATGCGCAAAGCCCGCCGATGATCGCGGCCATGGTCGCGCTGGTGAAATAGCCCTTGCCGGTGTCCATTGCATAGAGATAGCCCGCCACCGCCGAGATGGTCATGCCGCCCAAAAGAAAGCCTTGCCGTTCGATGAACGCGATGAAATGCGCGGCGACCATCAGGGCGATCTGCAGAACGATGCCGACAATGGCGGCACGAACGAAAACACGGATATCGATCAAACGGCGCTCCGGCGAAGGATGAAGAAAATTCATTCTCCCCGCTTTGCCGGGGCGATCAAATCGCCGGGGCTCACATCAAGCGAATTTGTTGCGTTTTCCCCGCCAACGGTGCGGGAACAGTCCCATGACCGAGCTTTAAGGAACTTGGTCTTGCGGCTTTCGCCCGATTCCCGTTAAGCCCTTGGGCCAAGCGAATTTCCTGCCGGGACCGATGATCGAAATCGAAGGCCTCACCAAGCGTTTCGGCGCTGTCGCCGCCGTTGCCGGGATCGACCTCAAAGTCGGCAAGGGCGAGGTGCTGGGCTTTCTAGGGCCGAACGGCGCGGGCAAGTCCACCACCATGAAAATGGTCACCGGGTTTCTGACGCCCACGACCGGCCGCGTGACGGTGTGCGGCCACGACATCGAGACCGATACGCTCGCCGCGCAGAAGACCATCGGCTATCTGCCAGAAGGCGCGCCCGCCTATGGCGAGATGACGCCGCGCCAGTTCCTCACCTTCATCGCACGCGTGCGCGGCTATGGCGGCGCAACGGTCAAGGAACGCGTGGACGCGGCGGTTGCGAAGACCGATCTGGATCCGGTTCTGGATCAGCCCATCGACACCTTGTCCAAGGGGTTCAAACGACGCGTCGGGCTTGCGCAGGCGATCCTGCACGATCCACCGGTGCTCATCATGGATGAGCCGACGGACGGTCTCGATCCGAACCAGAAACATTCCGTGCGCGAACTCATCCGCGCGATGGCGAAGGAAAAGGCGATCATCGTCTCCACGCATCTGCTGGAGGAAGTGGAGGCAATCTGCACCCGCGCCGTCATCATCGACCGCGGCCGCGTGGTCGCCGATGGGACGCCTGCGCAACTTCTTGCGCGCTCGCGCCATCACAACGCCGTCACGCTGACCGTGGCCGCGAAAGATGCCGCCGGCATCATCACCAAGCTGCGCACCATTCCTGCTATCGCAACGGTTGAGCAAACGCCGGCGGGCGACGGCATCGTGCAGCTTACGGCCTTCCCGAAAAGCGGCGCGCTGCTGATCGAAGAAATTGGCCGCATGGCTGCCGATGACGAATGGGATGTGAAAGAGCTTTACGCCGAACCCGGCCGCCTTGATGAAGTGTTCCGCGCCATCACCACGCATGACGCGGCGCGTGCGCGCGAGGGCCGCGCATGAATCAGGTGTGGACCATCTTCCGCCGCGAATTCGCGACCTATTTCGCGACGCCGCTGGCTTATGTGTTCATCGTCATCTTCCTCTTCGCGATGGGCGCCTTCACGTTCTACATCGGAAATTTCTATGCGAACGGCGTGGCCGACCTCACCGTGTTCTTCGGCTACCATCCCTGGCTCTATCTTTTCCTCGTACCCGCCATCGCCATGCGTCTGTGGGCGGAAGAGCGCCGCACCGGCACTATCGAATTGCTGCTCACCCTGCCCATTCCGCTCTGGGCGACGGTCGTTGGAAAATTCCTCGCCGCCTGGGCCTTTATCGGCATCGCGCTTTTGCTCACCTTCCCGATCTGGCTGACGGTCAATTTCCTCGGCAGCCCCGATAACGGCGTGATCTTCGCCAGCTATATCGGCAGCTTCCTGATGGCGGGCGGCTATCTCGCCATCGGCGCGGCCATCAGCGCCATGACGAGCAACCAGGTCATCGCCTTCGTCGTCAGCGTGGTGGTGTGCTTCCTGTTCACGGTGTCGGGCGCGCCTCTCGTGCTCGACTTCTTCCGCGACTGGGCGCCGCTTTTTCTGCTGAACACGGTCGCCTCATTCAGCTTCCTGACGCATTTCTCCGCAATCACGGCGGGCGTGATCGATCTGCGTGACGTGATCTACTTCTTCTCGCTGATCGCGCTGTTTCTTTGCGTGAACATCGTCGTCATCGATCTGAAGCGGGTGACGCGATGAAGCCCGTCTCCCGCCGCCTCTACGCCATCGCCGCCATCGTGCTGGCCGCGATCATTTTCGTGGCCATCAACATTGCGGCCAACACCGGCCTCACCGCCGCAAAGCTGGATCTCACGCAGAACGGCCAGTTCACCCTGGCGCCCGGCACCAAGCACATCATCGCCGGCCTGCAAGAGCCGGTGACGCTGCGCTTCTTCTATTCCAAGAAGGTCGCCGCGGATTACGCGCAGATCGACGCTTATGCCAAGCGCGTGCGTGATCTTATGGAAGAGTATGCCGCGCGCAGCGACGGCAAGATCATCATTCAGGAAGTCGATCCCGAGCCCTTCACGCCCGCGGAAGACGAAGCCAGCGCCAACGGCCTCACCGGCGCGCCGACGGATAGCGGCGTCTCCGTCTATTTCGGCCTCGTCGCCACCAACACCGTGGGCGACAAGGAAGCCGTGCCGTTCTTCGCCGCCGAGCGCGAGCCTTATCTGGAATACGATCTGTCCTCGCTGATCTATCGCCTCTCCAATCCAAAGAAGCCGAAGATCGCGATCCTTTCCAGCCTGGCGCTCGACGGCGGCGGAATGCAGGCGATGATGCAGGGCGGCGCGGCGCAGCCCAACATGATCTATGCGCAGCTTCAGCAAAGCTATGACACGCAGATGCTCGATCCCGGCTTCACCGCGATCCCGCGCGACGTGGACGTGCTCCTGATTGCGCAACCTGCCCCGCTCAACGCGCAGCAATCGCTGGCAATCGACCAGTTCGTAATGGGTGGCGGACGCGCGCTGGTGTTCGTCGATCCGAATTCCGAAATGGTGTCGGCAGCGGGCGGCAGCACAGGCGAACCGGCTGTTTCCGATTTGCCCCAACTGCTGAAGGGTTGGGGCGTCGTCTACAATCCGCAGAAGGTGCTCGCCGACCGCGAGCTTGCGCAACAGGTGCAAACCTCCAACGATCCGCGCAATGCCACCGCGCGCTATCCCATCTGGCTGCATCTGAATGCCGCAAATTTCGATCGCAACGACCAGGTGACGTCGTCGTTGCAGGCGCTCAATCTCGCCAGCGCGGGCGCCATCTCGCCGGTCAAAGGCGCAACGACGACCTTCACGCCATTGATATCGTCTTCCGACCAGGCCGATCTGCTCGATGCCGCGCAGGTGCGCGCGACGCCGCGCCCGCAGGATCTGTGGAATCTCATCCACCCCGCCGGTTCGCCTTACACCATTGCCGCGCGCATCTCCGGCCCTGCAAAAAGCGCCTTCCCGCAGATGGCGAAGATCAAGGACACGAAGGCGATCAACGTCATCGTGGTGGCGGACAGCGACATCTTCGACGACCGCTTCTGGGTGCATACGCAGGATCTCTTCGGCAAGCGCGTCGCCTCGCCTTTCGCGGACAATGCCGCCTTCGTGCTGAACGCGGTGGAGAACCTCACCGGCTCGTCCGATCTCATTTCGCTGCGCACCCGCGCCTCCAGCGATCGCCCCTTCACGGTCGTCAAGCAGATGCAGGCCGAAGCCCAGGCCCAATACCAGCAGGAAGCCGACGCGCTTCAGGCGCGCCTCGCCGACACCGAACAGCAGCTGCATGCGCTCGAGCAGGGCCAGGCCGCGAACGGACAGAATTCCAAGGCTCTCACGCCCGCGCAGAAAGACGAGATAGAGCGTTTCAAACGCGATCTCATCGACACCCGCGCGCAATTGCGCGATGTGCAGGCGCGGTTGCGCAGCGACATCGACGCGCTGGGCAGCGTGCTCGCCTTCATCAACATCGCGCTGGTGCCGATCCTTGTGGCGATCTTCGCGCTGGTGCTCGCCTTCATTCGCAGGCGCCGCCGCGCGCGGGCGGTGTCGGCATGATCGCCGCGCTCAAATCCGATCCGCGCCGCCGCAATCTGGCAATCCTCGCCGTCATTGCACTGGTCTCGATCCTGCTCGCCGCGCTGGGCATCTGGCATCAGGCGGCGATGACCGGGGAAAAGACGGAAGTCGAAACCGTCTTCCCGAAACTACCCGGACAGGTGCGCAAGGTCGCGCGCATCCACATCGTCTCCAAAGCGCATGGCATTCTCGACATTGCGTTCAACCCGCAGAAGGGTTGGGTGCTGCCGCAGCATTCCAACTATCGCGCCTCGTTCGAAACCCTGCGCGCCACGGTTGTCGGCCTGGCCGCGCTGCAGACCATCGAGCCGGCCACGGCGCGTCCCGACTGGTACGGCAAGATCGCCGTCGATACGCCACCCAAGGGCAACGGCACGCTGATCGAATTGCAGGACGACAGAGGCATCACCCTCGCCTCGCTCATCATGGGCAAGGAAACCGACATCGGCGATAGCAGCGGCGCGGCCGGCATCTTCATTCGCAGGCCCGGCGAAACACAGAGCTGGCTGGCGCGCAGCGTGTTCGAACCAAAGAGCGATGCGTCGAGCTGGCTGGACAAGAACGTCATCAGCATCGACCGCGCGCGCATCCAGAGCGTGGACGTCACACCCATCAGCGGCCCCGGCTTCGAGATCAGACGCGACAAGCCCAGCGATCCGGACTTCACCCTCGCGCCGATTCCCGGCGGCCGTGAGATCGCCTATCCCGGCGCGGCCGACAGCGTGGCCGAGGCGATCACCGGCTTCAGCTTCGACGATGTGCGTCCGGCGACGGATTTCGACTTCTCCAGCGCCCCACACACCATCATCCGCACCTTTGACGGTCTCGTGGTTACCGTGAAGATCGTCACCGAAGGCCATGATTTCTGGGCCGTTGTCTATGCCGAGGACGAGCCTGGAAAGCCGGACGCCGCCCGCGAAGCCCGCGCCATAGATGCGCATGCCGACGGATGGGCCTATAAGCTGCCGGACTACAAGGGCAAGCTTTTCATGACCACGCTGGATTCTCTCTTAAAGCCCCTCGCGGCGAAGAAATGAACGCCGAGCCGATCGTACAGACCGGCGCGGATGCAACGTTCCTGCGCGACTGCTGGTACATGGCCACGCTTGCGCGCGACCTGAAGTCCGGCGGCATGAAGCGGCAGATGCTGCTGGGCGAGCCGGTGGTGCTGGGCCGCATGAAGAACGGCGATCTGTTCGCGCTGCGCGATATCTGTCCGCATCGCGGCGTACCGCTCTCGGCCGGAAAGATCATGCCGGAGAATTCCGTCGAGTGCCCCTATCACGGCTGGCGCTTCAAGAAGGATGGCGTGTGCTCGCTCATTCCCTCCACGGTGGACGGACAGGACAATATCGATCCCTCCAAAATTCGCGTCCGTTCCTATCCCGTGCGCGAGCTGGACGGACTGGTCTGGGTCTATTTCGCCCAGAATGATCGCGAAGCGCCGAAGAACGAGCCGCCGCGCGTGCCGATCCCCAATGCGAAACCGCGCTGGGTGGAGAGCCAGACATTTCCCTGCGGCATCGACCACGCCGTTATCGGGCTGATGGACCCGGCCCATGCGCCCTATGTGCATGGCCGCTGGTGGTGGCGCGTGACGCCGCGCGAGAAGATCAAGCACTACGAACCGCTGTCCAACGGCTTCGTGATGACGCGCCACGCGCCGAGCAAATCCGCCTACAAGATCATCGGCGGCGCGGATGTCTCGACAGAAATCACGTTCGAGCTTCCCAGCACGCGCTTCGAGAATATTCGCGGCACGATTTTCGGCCGCCAGGTGGACGTGTCCGGCCTCACCGTCTGCACGCCGATGACAGCGGATTCCACGCAAGTGACACAGATCTTTTTCTGGCCGGCATGGCTGGGCTTCCTGAAACCGTTCTTCATGGCGCTCGGTCCGACCTTCCTCGGCGACGACCGCCGCATCGTGGAACTGCAAAAGCAGGGCCTCGAATTCAATCCGCCCCTGATGCTCATTCAGGATTCGGACGTCCCGGCGATGTGGTACCACCGGCTCAAGAAGGCTTGGGCAGAATCGGTCACAAACAGCACGCCCTTCGTGAACCCGGTGAAGCCGCGCACGTTGAGATGGCGCAGCTAACGCGCTGAAATCCCTATTTCAAACAAGCTGTGCACTGCGGCAAAACAGTGGTTGCGGCAACCGGCTCAAGGGGCTAGACGGTCCACTTAACCTGCAATCTGACCGGGCCCAGCACGCCAAAAGCGTGTGGCCATTCGCGCGCGAGAAACGATGCCAAAACGCCAAGACATCCACACGGTCCTGATCATCGGCGCCGGGCCTATCGTTATCGGGCAGGCCTGCGAGTTCGACTACTCCGGCGCGCAGGCGTGCAAGGCGCTGCGAGCCGAGGGCTACCGCGTGGTGCTGGTGAACTCCAACCCGGCCACCATCATGACCGACCCGGACATGGCGGACGCGACCTATATCGAACCCATCACCCCGGAATTCGTCGAGAAGGTGATCGCGCGTGAGAAGCCGAATGTCCCGGCGGGCATGAAGTTCGTGCTGCTGCCCACGATGGGCGGACAGACCGCGCTCAACACGGCGCTCAGCCTGCGCAAGCGCGGCGTGCTGGAGAAATACGACATCGAACTGATCGGCGCTTCCGCCGATGCCATCGACAAGGCCGAAGACCGCGAGCTCTTCCGCCAGGCGATGATGAAGATCGGCCTGGACGTTCCCATCGGCGTCACGCTCAAGGGCTATCTGCGCCACAAGAAGGATGACGCCGGCAACTTCCTCTATGACGGCCAGAACAATCCGATCATGGAGCTTTCGCCGGAGGCCTTCGCCCACGCATTGCAGGCACTGGACGAAGTCGGCCTGCCCGCCGTCATCCGTCCCAGCTTCACGCTCGGCGGCACCGGCGGCGGCATCGCCTATAACCGCGAGGAATATTTCGAGATCGTGGAAGCGGGCCTCGATGCCTCGCCCACCAACGAAGTGCTGATCGAGCAATCGGTTCTCGGCTGGAAAGAATATGAGATGGAAGTGGTCCGCGACAAAGCGGACAACGCCATCATCATCTGCTCCATCGAGAATGTGGACCCGATGGGCGTGCACACCGGTGATTCCATCACCGTCGCGCCGGCGTTGACGCTGACCGACAAGGAATACCAGCTGATGCGCAACGCCTCGATCGCGGTGCTGCGCGAGATCGGGGTCGATACCGGCGGCAGCAACGTGCAGTTCGCGGT
>JANWJQ010000140.1 GCA_025451875.1 Rhizomicrobium sp. | reverse complement strand
GTCAAGGCAACCGACGGAAAGCGCTATGAGGCGCTGATTTCGCGATTGGGCCTGCGCCGCTGAGCGCGCTGTCTTCCATCAAGGCCAAGACACTCCAGCGTGGGTCGCGAATGGTCGCGGCCTGCGCCTTATCCGTTTGTCCGTGAGAAAGAACTCGCCGCAAACACGCCTGAAGCAATCCGGCTTCGGGGAATGAAGGAACAAAAAAATGTTCAAGATTGCAAAAGAAGAATTCGAATGGGGTGGACGCAAGTTCACGCTCGAGACCGGCAAGGTCGCGCGTCAGGCTGACGGCGCGGTCATCGCCACCTATGGCGAGACCGTTGTGCTTGCCACCGTTGTCGGCGCACTGACGCCGAAGGAAGGAATCGATTTCTTTCCGCTCACCGTGAACTACCAGGAGCGCTATTACGCCGCCGGCAAGATTCCGGGCGGCTATTTCAAGCGCGAGCGCGCGCCGACGGAACGTGAGACACTGATCTCGCGCCTGATCGACCGCCCGATCCGCCCGCTCTTCGCCGAAGGCTACAAGAACGAAACGCAGGTCGTCTGCCAGGTTCTCTCGCATGATCTGGAAAACGATCCGGATATCGTGGCGCTGATTGCCGCTTCCGCTGCGCTGACCCTCTCCGGCGTGCCCTTCATGGGCCCGATCGGCGCGGCGCGCGTCGCTTACATCGACGGCCAGTATGTGCTGAACCCGCCGATCGACGACATGGCCAATTCCAGGCTGGAACTGGTCGTTGCCGGCACCGCCGATGCGGTGTTGATGGTGGAATCCGAAGCACAGGAACTGGACGAGCAGACCATGCTCGGCGCCGTGATGTTCGGTCACCGCGAAATGCAGACCGCCATCAACGCGATCATCAAGCTGGCCGAAAAGGCTGCGAAAGAACCGCGCGCGGTTCCGCACAGCGACACGGGCCTGAAGATCGAAGAGATCGAGAAGATCGCCGGCATCAACCTCGCCGGTGCGTTCCAGATTCCGGTCAAGTTCGAACGCCGCGACCGCATCGCCGAAATCAAGAAGAAGACGGCGGAATGGTTTGTCGGCGAAGGCGACGGCAAGATGAGCGCCAAGGAATTCGGCAATCTCTTCCACGATCTCGAAGCCAAGATCATGCGCAACGCGGTGCTCGACACCAAGACGCGCATCGACGGCCGCGATCTCGTCACGGTTCGCCCCATCGTCGCCGAAGTCGGCATCCTGCCACGCACGCATGGTTCGGCGCTCTTCACGCGCGGCGAAACGCAGGCGCTGGTGGTTTGCACGCTGGGCACGGCCGAAGACGAGCAGTTCGTCGACAGCCTCGAAGGCACCGGCAAGCAGACCTTCATGCTGCACTACAACTTCCCGCCCTACTCGGTCGGTGAAACGGGCCGCATGGGCGCCCCGGGCCGCCGCGAAATCGGTCATGGAAAGCTCGCCTGGCGCGCGATCCATCCGATGCTGCCGACGAAGGAAGAGTTCCCCTACACGCTGCGCGTCGTCTCCGAAATCACGGAGTCGAACGGTTCGTCCTCGATGGCGACCGTGTGCGGCACGTCGCTGGCGTTGATGGACGCGGGCGTTCCCTTGAAGAAGCCGACGGCGGGCATCGCCATGGGCCTCATCATGGAAGGGCATCGCTATGTCGTTCTATCGGACATCCTGGGCGACGAAGATCACCTCGGCGACATGGACTTCAAGGTCGCCGGCACCGCGGACGGCATCACCTCGCTCCAGATGGACATCAAGATCTCCGGCATCACCGAAGAGATCATGAAGGTCGCGCTGGATCAGGCAAAGGGTGGGCGTCTGCACATCCTGGGCGAGATGAACAAGGCGCTGGATCATGGCCGCGAGCAGCTCGGCGAGCATGCGCCGCGCATCGAGCAGATCAAGATTCCGACCGACAAGATCCGCGAAGTGATCGGGTCTGGCGGCAAGGTGATCCGCGAGATCGTCGAAAAGACCGGCGCGAAGATCAACATCGAAGATGACGGCACGGTGAAGATCGCTTCCGCCGACGGCGAGTCGATCAAGGCCGCGCTGAAGTGGATCAAGGGCATCGTGGCCGAGCCGGAAATCGGCGAGATCTACGATGGCAAGATCGTGAAGGTCATGGATTTCGGCGCCTTCGTGAACTTCTTCGGACCCAAGGACGGCCTCGTCCACGTTTCGGAATTGGCGCAGCAGCGCGTCAACAAGCCGAGCGACGTGGTCAAGGAAGGTCAGGCCGTGAAGGTGAAGCTGCTCGGCTTCGACGATCGCGGCAAGGTTCGCCTGTCGATGAAGGCCGTCGATCAGGTCACCGGCGAAGACCTCACCAAGAAAGCGGCGGCGCCCGCCGCGGAGCAGGCGCAGTCCTAGACCCTGCATTGTCTGCATAGTGTCGATCCGCCCGCGAGAGATGTCTCGCGGGCGGT
The DNA here is from genome assembly GCA_025451875.1 of Rhizomicrobium sp. GTDB lineage: Bacteria > Pseudomonadota > Alphaproteobacteria > Micropepsales > Micropepsaceae > Rhizomicrobium. Next base: position 13,902 of record JANWJQ010000140.1, on the reverse strand, counting down.
TTCGTTTTAGCGTTGCTGTGTGGAGGATACGTCATGCCCAAGATCGACATCGCGAAAGCCGAAACCAAGCGGGGCTCCGGCTATCCGGTCCCGTTCGACAAACCCTGCGCAGAACGCCTGCGCAAAAGACTGGGTGATGCCGGCGGCCTTTCCGATTTCGGTGTCAACATGCTGACATTGCCGCCGGGCGCGTGGTCGAGCCAGCGCCACTGGCATTCCGGCGAAGATGAGTTCGTGTATGTGCTCTCTGGTGAAGTCGTGCTGGTGGACGACAATGGCGAGCATGTCCTGTGTGCGGGCGATTGCGCCGCCTTTCCGAAAGGCGACGAGAACGGCCATCAGTTGATCAACAAATCAAAAGCCGATGCGGTGTGCCTGGAAGTTGGCACGCGCTCGACCAACGACTTTTGCGACTATCCGGATATCGACATGCAGATCGATTCCCGTATCGATAAATTCACACACCGGGACGGCACGCTTTATCCCGGCCAGTAGCGGCGGGAAGGAGCAGCCCGGAAACCATCCTGCGTGAATGATGGTTAATCGCGTTTCACCATTCTTGTGCGGGGCAGCGCGTCCCGGCTAGGTTGGCCGCTGTCTGGGGTGATCCATGCAAGCCGCGATGCGTTTTCTCAGTCTTGTCCTGATCGTGCTCGGCCTGATGTTGCTGGGCGCGGATGTGATTGCGTCGCTGGAGAAGGGCGGCGAGATCACCGTGCGCTCGCTCGATCAGGTTTGGGTGATGATCAACGCGCCGAGCGATCTGGCCTTCCACGGTTGGATCGAACGCACGATCCCGCAGCCGGGCGCGCAATGGATAGAGACGGTTCTGGGCTTCTGGAGCTGGGCGGTCGTCGGTCTGCCGGGCGTGATCCTGGCGTTCCTGTTCGGCCGCCATTCCGACACGCACAGTTGATTATTTTTCGCGCGTTCCGCCTTCCCGGCGCGGCCATCGCTGTCGCGATCGCTTCTGTCTAACCAGCGTCGTCGCGGGTTGCGCCGGGAACCCACAACACATCGCCTGCACCTTTGTCGTTTGCGAAGCGTGCCGCGACGAACAGATGATCGGATAGCCGGTTCGCATATTTGATCGCCGCCGGATTCACCACTTCATGTTCCGCCAGTTCCGTCATCAACCGCTCGGCGCGGCGCACGATGGTGCGGGCGACATGCAGATGCGCGGCGGCGGCGGAGCCTCCGGGCAGAATGAAGGAGGTCAACGGCTTCAATTCCGCATTCATGGAATCGATCTCTTTCTCCAGCCGCTCCACCTGCGCTTCCACAATCCGAAGGCGGCCTTCATTGCGCTTGGTGGTTTCGGGCACGCACAGATCGGCCCCCAGATCGAATAGATCGTTCTGGATGCGCGCCAGCATCGCGTCCATCTGGCCATGGGTATGCAGGCGCACCAGCCCGATGGCGGCATTGGCTTCGTCCACAGTGCCATAGGCGCTAATGCGCAAGGCATGTTTGGGCAGGCGCGATCCGTCGCCGAGCGCGGTTTCGCCCTTGTCGCCGGTCTTGGTGTAAATGCGGTTCAGCGTGACCATGTGCTGACTCTAGGCACGGAAACCGGCCTGTTCCAGCAGCATTTCTTGGCAGTTGCGGCAGGGCTTTCCGTGGCTATGATCCGCCCCGAATTTCACGGAAAATCCGCCATGCCCGTTGATGCACCCGAAACCATCGAAGTGGACGATACCCGCGTCGCCTGTGATGGAATCGGCGGATCGCTCGGCCATCCGAAGGTCTATCTGGAGATGGGCGACGAGAAATATGTCGAATGCCCCTATTGTGACCGCCGCTTTGTGCTGCGCGCCGGAGCCCATGCGCATTGAGCAAGGGCCAGACGAAATCCGCCGCGAAATCCGCCGGTGACAAGACGCCGCTCAGGAAGGGCGATCACCTCTATCTGATTGACGGATCGGGCTATCTTTTCCGCGCCTATCACGCGCTGCCGCCGCTCACCCGCAAATCCGACGGTCTGCCCACCGGCGCGGTCTCGGGCTACTGCAACATGTTGTGGAAGCTGCTGGAGGACATGAAGGACGGCGACAAGCCCACCCATCTTGCGGTGATCTTCGATGCCGGCAAGACGACCTTCCGCAACAAGCTTTATCCGCAATACAAGGCCAATCGCCCAGATCCGCCGGAAGATCTGATCCCGCAATTTCCGCTGGTGCGCGACGCCACACGCGCTTTTGGCGTCGCCTGCGTGGAGATGGCCGATTTCGAGGCGGACGATCTGATCGCCACCTATGCGCGGCTGGCGAATGAAGCAGGTGCGCGCACGACGATCGTCTCGTCCGACAAGGATCTGATGCAGCTCGTCATCGACGGCAAGATCGAGCTGCTCGATACGATGAAGAACAAACGCCTTGCCACCGCCGAGGTGATCGAGAAGTTCGGTGTGCCGCCGAACAAGGTCGTCGATATTCAGGCGCTGGCAGGTGACTCGGTCGATAACGTGCCGGGCGTGCGCGGCATCGGCGTGAAGACCGCCGCCGAACTGATCAATCAATATGGCGATCTGGAAACGCTGCTGAAGCGCGCGGGCGAGATCAAGCAGCCCAAGCGCCGCGAAACTTTGATCGAGAATGCCGAAAACGCGCGCATCTCGCTCAAGCTCGTCACGCTCGATGCCAACGTGCAAGTGAAAGAGCAGACCGATGAATTCGGCGTGCGCGAGCCGGATCCGCAAACACTGATCGGCTTTCTCAAGGCGATGGAATTCAATTCGCTGACACGCCGTGCCGCCGCGCATTACGGCATCGATGATCCTGATGCCGTGCCGGCCAGCGCAGATCCTGCGGAGAAGGCGCTGCCTGCGCCCGGCAAGGCGAGCGCGCTGAAACCTGCGCCAATCGCGGATGAAAAATCGCTGGTGCCGGGAAAAGGCAAATCGCCCGGCGCCGTGATGGATCGCGGCGACATCGTCCGCGCCATCGATTACCAGAAATATGAAGCGGTCACGACGCCGGACCGCCTCGATCATTGGATCGCGCGCGCCCGCGAGGCTGGACGTTTCGCAGTCGATACTGAAACCACCTCGCTGGATGCGATGCAGGCGACATTGTGCGGGATCTCAATAGCGGTTGCACCCGGCGAGGCCTGTTACATCCCTTGCGGCCATCGGTCCGGTGACGGGCTTGATCTGTCCGGTGACAAGGGCGTGATTACGCAAATTCCAGAAGCGGAAGTTCTCAAGCGCCTCAAGCCGCTTCTTGAAGACGATTCCGTCCTCAAGATCGGCCAGAACATCAAATATGATCTTCTCGTTTTTTTGCAGCGCGGTATCCGCGTTGCGCCCTTCGACGACACCTTGGCGATATCTTTCGTGCTGGACAGCGTTTTGCATGGCCATGGCATGGACGAGCTGTCCGAGATCAACCTGAATCACAAACCTATCTCGTTCACCGAAGTCACCGGCAAGGGCAAAGAGAAGATCACCTTCGACTGCGTGCCGGTCGATCAGGCCACGAAATATTCCGCGGAAGATGCGGATGTGACCTACCGCCTGCATTGCCTGCTGAAGCCGCGCCTCGTCGCCGAAGGCAAGGTCACGGTTTACGAGACGCTTGAGCGGTTGCTCATTCCCGTGCTGACCGACATGGAACGCGAGGGAATTCTGGTCGATCAGGATTTCCTGCGCAAACTCTCCAACGATTTCGCCAAGAAACAGATGGCGCTGGAGAAGGAAATTCACAAGCTCGCCGGTGGCGAGTTCAACATTGGGTCGCCCAAGCAGTTGGGTGAACTGCTGTTCGACAGGATGAAGATATCCGGTGGCAGCCGCACCAAGACCGGTGCTTGGTCCACCGATGTCGGCGTGCTGGAAGATGTCGCGGCGCAGGGCCACGAGATCGCGCAAAAGGTTCTGGACTGGCGCCAGCTTTCCAAGCTGCGCGGCACTTATACCGAAGCCTTGCCGACCTACGTCAATCCGAAGACGGGCCGCGTTCACACGTCCTATTCGCTGGCTGCCGCGAGCACCGGCCGTCTGGCGTCAACCGATCCCAATCTCCAGAACATCCCGATCCGGACCGAAGACGGCCGCAAGATTCGCCAGGCCTTCATCGCGAACAAGGGCAACAAGATCGTCAGTGCGGACTACAGCCAGATCGAGCTACGTCTGTTGGCGCATATGGCGGACATTCCGCAACTGAAGAAAGCCTTCGCGGACGATCTGGACATTCATGCCATGACGGCATCGGAGATTTTCGGTGTCCCGGTGAAAGGCATGCCGCGCGAGGTGCGCTCCCGAGCCAAGGCGATCAATTTCGGCATTATCTATGGCATTTCGGCGTTCGGCCTCGCCAACCAGCTCGGCATCGCGCGCGGCGAGGCGGACGACTACATCAAGAAATACTTCCAGCGCTTTCCGGGCATCCGCGATTACATGGAAGAGACCAAGGCCTATGCGCGCGAACATGGCTATGTCGAAACGTTATTTGGACGGCGTGTCCATATCCGTGAAATCCGCTCGACCAATCCCAGTTTCCGCGGCGGGGCCGAACGGGCCGCGATCAACGCGCCGATCCAGGGCACGGCCGCGGACATCATCCGCCGCGCCATGATCCGCGTGCCGGGCGCGCTGGCGGCTAGGAAATTGAAAGCCAAGATGCTCCTGCAGGTGCACGACGAACTGGTGTTCGAAGTGCCTGACAAGGAGTGCGATGTACTGATCGCCACCGCGCGGCAAACGATGGAGCACGCGTCGCTTCCGGCGCTTCAGCTGTCTGTTCCACTGGTGGTGGAAGCGCGCGCGGCCGCGAATTGGGATGAAGCGCACTAGTTCAAGCGGCGATTGCCTTCAGTCCCGCCTCGGTGGTGATGCCCGCTTTTTCCAGCGTCGCCATCAATTCGTTCATCGCGGCGTCGGCGTCCGGATTGATGCCTTTGGTCTTGGCCATGTGCGCAGCGTAACCCGTCATGAAGCCGGGCTTGCCCATATGTGTTAGGATCATTCCCCGCGCGCGTTCGGAGAGCCGGCCTTCGGTCAATGTGGCGCCGGTCATCAGCCGCAGGATAGCGACGGCTTTCTCCACCGGACCGGCGGGCCGGGCGTCGATGGAGTCGAGTAGTTTTGCCCGGCTATCCACCTCGCAGGCCACCTTGTCGAGCGCATCGCAGATTTCCTGCTTCTGCAAGTCCTGAAAACCGGAACGCATCACGCGCGCTTGCAGATCGACAAGACGTTGCAGCCGCTCCATAACCGGTGTCTTGGCGAAGAGATAGTATTGCTCGAACCCCGGCGAGGTGATGATCGGTGCGAAAAAGGTTGCAAGCTGGCGCTTGTTTTCGTTGCCGATGATATTTTCCTCTATCAGCAGAAGCCGCTCGAGTTTTTCGTTTATGCCGCCGGCTTCGATGAGATGTTCGCCGACCATTTCATTGGTGACGAGGCGTTTGGAGCGCAGCGTGAAGGCGCCGATCAGGTCTTCATGGCTCAGATATTTTCCTTGGCCCAGCACCAGCTTGTTGGCGATGCGGCGCAAGGTCTTGAGTTCATCCACCAGCGAATCCGGGCAAAGCCGCTTGACGCTTTTCAACTCCGCCAGAATGCGCCCCGCCACTGCGGTGCGGGCGGCGGGAAGGTCATCGGTCTTGAAATGGCGCGTCACCGCGGTGATAGCGTCATTCGCGCCTTCCATGGGTTGACCGAGGAAGAGGTGCACCAGCACCCACAGCGCGGCGCCCAGATTTTCGCTTTTGCCGATCAGCTCGTGCAAGGCCGCGGAGCCAGCGAGGATTTCCGCGCCGATGGAATCCACGGTGCCGAGGAGAACGTCGGCGACATCCTTGTCTTTCTCTGCCTCTTTCAGAATCGAAAGCAGGCGCATCAGTTTTTCGTTCCAGCCGTCTGCGTCGGCCAGATAATGGGCAAGAGCACCGTTGAAGAGGTAAGTCTTGTCGCCATCCTCCGCGAGCGTGCGCGCGAGCGCCGCGAACTGGCCTTCCTGGGCCTTTGGAAAATAGTCGCGCTTCTCATCGCGATAGACGCGGTTCATCGCCTTTGTCGTCAGATCCTGCAGGCTTTTGACAATCTTCTGCACCGGCATCTGGGTGGACGATGCCTGCGCGACGGCCACTTTCTGGATCGCGTGCTGATATGTGGATTCGGTTGCTTCCAGCTGTTCCAAAGCATCGCCGCGATGAATGAGTTCGGTGACCGTCAGTCTCTGCCGCGCAAGATATTCGCCGAGCAGGCGCGCCATCGTTGAGCGCGAGTGATAGGAGTACAGATCGTCCGGCTTGAAGCAGGGCAGCGCACTCGGCTGATCCTCTTTCGCCGCTTCGACCTTCATTTTGTTGTGGCCGTCTTCGAAAATCTTGAGCGATTGATAGGCGCCCGTGTCGTTGTCGTAGCTTTCCTTGACGACCTTCACGCCCGTGGCCTGATTGTTCGTCATCAACGACTGCGCCGCTGCGATGGCCGCATCGCGCTGGTTGACAGCGTCGTGCATGACCCAGCCGCCCTTGGCGCCCTGGCGGCGGAAGATTTCGTAGTGAACTTCGCGTGACATGAACCGGCCCCGATCTCCGGCGGCCACTATCGCGGAGCGTCTTTTAACTTGCGGTTAAGGCTGATGCCGGTTCGCCAAGCCGCCGGATGGACGGACTTTTTCCACACAACCGGCACTCGGAATCGGGCTTCACATTGACCGTGCGGAACCGCGTGGCGAGCGCTTCATAGATTAGAAGCCGCCCCGCCATGCTCTCGCCGATCTCGGTGATTTCTTTGATGACCTCCAGCGCCTGCAACGTACCCATCACCCCGGCCGCGGCGCCCAGCACGCCGGCTTCCGAACAGTTTGGAACGGTTCCGGCGGGCGGTGCTTCGGGGAAGATGCAGCGATAGCAGGGGCAGCCCTCGATATGCGCTTTGAAGGTCGCAAGCTGCCCATCGAATTCGGTGACGGCGGCGGAGACCAGAATCTTTTTCGCGAAATAACAGGCGTCGTTGATCAGAAAGCGCGTCGCGAAATTGTCCGACCCATCGGCCACGACGTCGTACTGGTTGATGATCCGCAGCGCATTCTGGGCCGTCAGCTTTTCGTCGTGCGTTTGGATTTTCACATGCGGATTGATCGCCCGCGCCGCCTCCGAAGCGGACGCCGTTTTTGCGCGGCCGATATCGGCTGTGCGGTGCGCGATCTGGCGTTGCAGATTGGAGAGCGATACCGCGTCGAAATCGGCGATACCGATGGTGCCGATCCCCGCCGCCGCCAGATAGAGAATCACCGGGCTGCCCAGTCCCCCCGCGCCGACCACCAGAACCTTGGCGGCTTTCAGCCTGGCCTGGCCTGGGCCACCCACCTCCCGCAGCACGATATGGCGGGCGTAGCGGTCCAACTCCTCATCCGAAAGGCTCATGGGTGGGCTATAACCCATTGGCTCTCCGCGAGAAAACGAGAATCGCGACGGATCGCCCCAGAGGCCAATTCCTCTATCCTTTTCAAGGGCTTGGGACTATAGAGGCGCGATGAAACCAATTTCCCGGGTTTCATTGAAGCCCGGGAGGGCCAAGGCTATTTTGGCCCGCAAAATCCACTAACGAGCAGCCCTGCAGGGCTGCCTATCCCACGGGGTATGCAATGGCTGACGGACAGGCTTTCGGCCTGGAAAAACAGGGCTTTCGCAATCTGAAGTCCGTGAACTGGAACCTCACCGTTCCGGAACTCTACGAACATGCGATCCGCAAGAACGAAGGCCATGTCGCCAAGGACGGCCCCTTTGTCGTTCTTACCGGTCAGCACACCGGCCGTTCCGCCACCGACAAATTCGTGGTGCGCGATGCCTCGACCGAAAGCCATGTCTGGTGGGACGAGAACCGCTCGATGACGCCAGCGCAGTTCGATGCGCTCTATGCCGACATGATGAAATTCGCGGAAGGCAAGGAGCTATACGCGAAGGATCTCTTCGGCGGCGCCGATCTGGAGCATCGCCTGCCGGTGCGCATCGTCACCGAATATGCGTGGCATTCGCTCTTCGTGCACCAGCTTCTCATTCGTCCGACGGCGGAGCAGTTGAAAGGCTTCAACCCGGAATTCACGATCATCGATCTGCCAAGCTTCGAAGCCGATCCGGCAAAGCATGGCTGCAAGACCAAGACCGTCATCGGCGTCAACTTCGCCAAGAAGATGATCCTGATCGGTGGCACGTCCTATGCCGGCGAAATGAAGAAGTCGGTGTTCACGGTGATGAACTACCTGCTTCCACCCAAGCGCGTGATGTCGATGCATTGCTCGGCCAATGTCGGCAAGGACGGCAAGGCCGCGATCTTCTTCGGTCTGTCGGGCACCGGCAAGACGACACTGTCGGCGGATGCTTCGCGCACGCTGATCGGCGATGACGAGCACGGCTGGAGCGAGAACGGCGTCTTCAACATCGAAGGCGGCTGCTATGCGAAGGTGATCCGCCTCTCCCGCGAATCCGAACCGGAAATCTACGCCACCACCGAGCGTTTCGGCACCGTGCTCGAAAATGTCGACATGGACGCCAAGGCGCGCCTGCTCGATCTCGACAGCGCCAAATATGCAGAGAACACCCGCGCAGCGTATCCGATCGATTTCATTCCGAACGCCAGTGAAACGGGCCGCGCCGGTCACCCCAAGAATGTCATCATGCTGACGGCAGATGCTTTCGGCGTACTGCCGCCGATCGCACGTCTGACGCCGTCGCAGGCCATGTACCACTTCCTTTCCGGCTTTACCGCAAAAGTGGCTGGCACGGAAAAAGGCCTCGGCAAAGAGCCGCAGCCGACATTCTCCACCTGCTTTGGCGCGCCGTTCATGCCGCGTCATCCCACCGAATACGGCAATCTGCTGCGCGATCTCATTGCACAGCACGGCTCGGATTGCTGGCTGGTGAACACCGGCTGGACGGGCGGCGCCTTTGGCACCGGCTCGCGCATGCCGATCAAGGCGACGCGCGCGCTTCTGGGTGCGGCGCTGGACGGCAGCCTCGCCAATGTCGAAATGCGCATCGATCCGCACTTCAAGTTCCGCGTGCCGGTGGCCGTGCCAAGCGTGGATACCAAGATACTGAACCCGCGCGACACCTGGGCCGACAAGGCCGCCTACGATGCGCAGGCCAAGAAGCTGGTCTCCATGTTCCGCGACAACTTCAAGAAGTTCGAAGCCCATGTCGGCAAGGACGTTCTGGAAGCCGCACCGATTCTGGCGGAAGCGGCGGAGTAGATTTCTTCCAATCGAATGAAAAAAGGCCCACGAGCAATCGCGGGCCTTTTTCTTTGCGCTCGAATGGAGATTCAAATCGTCTTGCGATAAACCCACACCCGTGCCGGCGGCAGATTCATCAACACCAGAGCGGCACGTTTCACGCTCGATCCGGCGGGCGCTGGGATCGGCGGCTCGAAGCCGTAAGAGAACTGCACATAGGGTGCGCCGGGTTTCAGCTTGGCGAGCGCGCCTTCGATCAGCGCGCGGCGTCGCTCCACCGGATGGTTGAGCAGCGGCAGGCCCGACACGATGGCGGCAAAGCTTTCGCCGTTTCCATTACCCAGCGTTTTTTTCAAATCGAACGCATCGCCCTGCACCACATTCACGCGGGGAAAGCGCTCCGCCACCATCCTGGCGAAATCCGGATCGTATTCGATGGCGGTGATCCGTTCCGGCGCGATGCCGCGGTCAATGAGGGCCTCGGTGACGACGCCGGTTCCTGGTCCCAATTCCAGCACCGGACCATCCACCGCGGGATCGATCTGGCGCGCGATCGCCTGCGATAGCGCGGGCGAGGAGGGCGCGATGGCGCCCACATTTTTGGGGCGTGCGAGCAGGCCCCTGAGGAAGTGAAAATGCTCGGCGGCGGTGGTAGTGGACATAGGACTTCCTATCAAAATCCCCGGTGCATTTCAGCTATTCCGTTGATGCAATTGACCCCCGGCGGTGCCGAGCGGAACCTGTACAGACACAATGGCCGAGAACGCCATCGGTTCGCAAAGAAAAGGCAGGCAGAACATGGTTTTGCAGCAAGACCGGGTCGCGGAGTTTCGTGAAGCACATGCCAAAGGCAAGATTCTTGTCCTCCCCAATGCCTGGGACGCCGCCAGCGCCCGTCTGGTGCAGGACGCCGGCGCCAAGGCGGTGGCCACATCCAGCGCGGCCGTCGCCTGGTCGAATGGTTATGCCGATGGCGAGGGCATGTCACGCGAGGTCGCGATTGCGGCCACGAAGGAAGTGCTGCGTGTGGTGAATCTGCCTGTCACGGCGGATAGCGAGGCAGGCTACTCCTCCGACCCGGCACAAGTCGCGGAACATTGCTTACATTTGATCGACATTGGCGTCGCGGGCCTGAATATCGAAGATGGATCGGATTCGCCCGATTTGCTCGCGGCCAAGATCAAAGCGATCAAGTCGGCGGCCAGGGCGAAAGGTGCGGACATTTTCGTCAACGCGCGCGCCGATGTGTATCTGCGCAATCTCGTGCCCGACGACAAGAAGCTTGGTGAAATGGTTCGCCGCACCAGGCTCTACACCGATGCCGGCGCGGACGGCATCTTCGCGGCCTTCATGACCGACGCGGCGCAAATCCGCGAAGTGGTAGCGGCGACCGATCTGCCGGTAAACATATTGGCGACCAAGGCGGCGCCCGACGTCGCGTCCTTGAAGGCGGCAGGTGTGCGGCGTCTCAGCATTGGCGCGCTCACCGGGCGCGCGGCATACGGCCAGGCCGCACGTGCGGTGAAGATGCTGCTCAATGACGGCAAATATGATGCGATCTTCGAGACCGCGGGCGATTGTCCGGATTTCAACAAGGCGTTTGGCTAAGCCTTGACGCCTCAAGGTTGGCGGCGGACCATGCGCCGTCAACCGGGGGCGGGCGATGAACAATCTCAATCTGCGAATCTGCGGCATCGCCGCAGGATTGTTGCTGTTGTCGACGCAGAGTCTGTTCGCCTTCGGAACGGTGCGCGAGCTGGGACAGAACGCCGAGCATGAGCGCATCACCCGTCATGCGCTGGCGTGCGGATTGTTCTCGGACGAATCCTGTTTTCAGGAGAAGACGCTGAACGAGCTTGCGGGCTCCAAGAACAATTTCGGCGCCATCGGCATTCCGGATCGCGGCGAGTTGGTGCCTGTCAATAAAGCGCATTGCGACAGCGGCGATTATCTGGACATCCCCGATTATCCGCACAGCAGAATGGACGCCGAGGCCGCGTTGGAGAAATGCCGCGCATGGATGCAGAAGAAACTGCGCGACGCGGTTTCCGACGCCGCCGGCCTTGTCGGCGAAAGCGGCCATCTGCGCGCCCGCCAGATGGACATGCCGTGCCTCTTCGTGGGCCAGATCAAGGGCCACGCCAAATGCAATGTGATCGAGGATCTGGGCATCCTCCTGCACACCTCGCAGGATTTCTATTCGCACACCAACTGGGCGGACGTCGCCGATCCCAGGCAGCCTATCGGCGTCGAGAATCCACCCGGCCTTGGCAACACCACGCGCGCGCCATGGCTGGATCTGCGCAACGACAATCCGGTGTTTCCGGATGGTTTGATCTCCGGCTGTTTCGAGAAGCCCCCGGAGCAGACGCATTGCAATTACGGTCCGGGCAAAAGCCTGCATCGCGTGAAACATGCGGTGGTCAACAAGGATGAAGGCTCCATCGATCCGATCCTGGGTAACGGCACGACCTTGCGCGGCCGTCACGACGGCAACTTTGCCCGCGCGGTGACCGCCGCCATCGACGATACACAGGACAAATGGCTTATGTTTCGTCAGATGCTGGTGCAGACTTATGGCGCGAAAACCGGCGCACTGATGGCGTGTGCCATCAGCCATGACGCTCCGACGGAAGATTGCCGTTAGGCGCGCTTACGCTTCGCCTTTCCAGAATTCTTTCACCTTGGCGAAGAAGCCTTCCGATTCCGGCTGGCTTCCCGGCGCGGCTTCTTCTTCGAACTGTTTCAGCAGCTCTTTCTGTTTCTTGGTGAGCTTCACCGGTGTTTCCACCGTCAGCTCGACATAGAGATCGCCGCTCATGCCGCCGCCGCGCAAGACCGGCATGCCTTTGCCGCGGATGCGGAACTGGCGCCCCGATTGCGTGCCTTCGGGGATCGAAATCTTTGTGCGTCCGCCATCGACCGTCGGAACTTCGATATTGCCGCCCAGCGATGCGGTAACGAAAGAAACCGGCGCACGGCAATAAAGATCGTGCCCGTCGCGCTGGAAGATCTGATGCGGGGCCAACGAAATGAAGATGTAGAGATCGCCTGCCGGTCCGCCATTCACACCAGCCTGGCCTTCACCGGCGAGACGGATGCGCGTGCCTTCTTCCACGCCTGCTGGAATATCGACCGACAGCGTGCGTTCCTTTTGCACCAACCCTGCGCCCTGACAGGTTTTGCAGGGATGCTTGATGATGCGGCCATTGCCACGGCAGGACGGGCAGGTGCGCTCGATGGTGAAGAAGCCCTGCTGAGCACGCACCTTGCCGATGCCGGAGCATGTCGGGCATTGCTCGGCCTTGTGACCGGCTTCCGCACCGGTGCCGCCGCAACCTTCGCAAGCGACCGCACTTGGCACTTTGATCTGCGCGTTGCGGCCTTTGAAGCTCTCTTCGAGCGAGATTTCCAGATTGAAGCGCAAATCCTGTCCGCGATTCTGGCGGCGCGCTTTGCGCCCGCCGGTGAACTCGCCGAACAGATCGTCGAAAATATCGGTGAAGCTGGAGGCGAAATCGAATGGATTGCCGCCACGCCCGCCGCCACCATTGCCATGCTCGAAAGCGGCATGGCCGAAACGATCGTAGGCGGCGCGCTTCTGATCGTCCTTCAGGACTTCATAAGCTTCGCTGACTTCCTTGAAGCGGACTTCAGCGGTGGAATCGCCGTGATTGCGGTCGGGATGATGTTCCTTGGCGGCCTTGCGATAGGCGCCCTTGATCACGTCGACGGTGGCCGTGCGCTCGACACCCAGAACTTCGTAATAACACCGCTTTGTCATCGAAAACGCCAACCACCTTAAAAACGGCAGACCCGCATCCCCTTAACGGAGATGCGGGTCTTCCATCATGACTTCAAGTCCTTGACCATCGGTTCACGCCCCCGGACCGACAAACACAGCTTACGCCGCGCCCTTCTTGTCGTCATCGACTTCGGAGAATTCCGCGTCCACGACGTTGTCGTCCTTGGGACCATTGCCTGCGCCGTCAGCAGCCGCATCGGCCGCCGCGTCACCGGCCTGCTGGGCCTTGTACATGGCTTCGCCCAGCTTCATCGAAGCTTTCGCGAGTTCTTCCGTCTTTGTCTTGATGTCGTCCGCATCGTCCGACTTCAAGGCTTCCTTCAACGCTGCGATGGCGCTTTCGATGGCGGTACGATCGGCCTCGTCAACCTTCGAGCCATGTTCGGCCAAGGCCTTCTCGGTCGAATGCACCAGCGAGTCGCCATGGTTCTTGGCTTCGGCGCTTTCCTTGCGCTTCTTGTCGTCGGCCGCGTGCTGCTCGGCTTCCTTCACCATCTTGTTGATGTCGGCTTCCGACAGGCCGCCCGAGGCCTGGATGCGGATCTGCTGTTCCTTGTTGGTCGCCTTGTCCTTCGCGGTGACGCTCACGATGCCGTTGGCGTCGATGTCGAAGGTGACTTCCACCTGCGGCATGCCGCGCGGCGCGGGCGGAAGGCCCACAAGGTCGAACTGGCCCAGCATCTTGTTGTCCGCCGCCATTTCGCGTTCGCCCTGGAACACGCGGATGGTGACAGCCGTCTGGTTGTCTTCCGCGGTCGAGAATGTCTGCGACTTCTTCGTCGGGATCGTGGTGTTGCGCTCGATGAGGCGGGTGAACACGCCGCCCAGCGTCTCGATGCCCAGCGACAGCGGGGTCACGTCGAGAAGCAGAACGTCCTTCACTTCGCCCTTGAGCACGCCGCCCTGAATGGCCGC
>JANWJQ010000139.1 GCA_025451875.1 Rhizomicrobium sp. | reverse complement strand
GGCGCCGCCGCGCCGGTTCACATCGAATAAGTCAAGCGAGTTTCTGCTCCGGCGCACGCGGGTCGAGTTCAACCATGCCAGGCGAGGCCGCTTGTGGCGGCATCGGCTCGAACGGTTCGCGCAGGCCTTCGGGCGCGGTTTCCTTTGCGCCGATGCGCACCAGTGTGAAGGCCAGCATCGCAAGGTGAAACGCCGCCGTGTAGAGAAACAGTGACGACGTTCCGAAGCGGCTCGTCACCAGCGCGCCCAATACCGGACCGAACGCCGATGCAATCGCGTTGATCAAGAGTAGCGTGGCAGAGGCTTCGACAAAACTCTCGCGCGGCAGCCGGTCGTTGGTATGTGCCACCGAGAGACCGTAGAGCGGCAGGCTCAACATGCCGAAAAGACCGATCAGAATTACCGTCAAAGTCGGGCTGTGCCCGCCGAAAAGATAAAGGCAGATACCCGCCATCGCTGCCGAGAAGGTCACACCCGCGATTACATAGCGCCGGTCGATGCGGTCGGAGAGACGCCCCACCGGCATCTGGCTCAGTGCGCCGCCAAGCGTGAACGCCACCATGAACGCGGCAAGCAGCCCACGCGTCATGCCGTGGTCCTGTGCATAGACCGGCGCGAACACCCACACGGCGGCATTCGCGAAACCCACCACGATGCAGCCCGCGACGCCCACCGGCGAGACGCGAAAGATCTTCAAAGGATTGAGCCTCGGCACGGCCGATGCGGCCGGCTGCGGTGTACGCGTCAGTCCAACCGGAATCGGACACAACGCATAGAAGATCGCCGCCAATGAAAAGAGCGCGAAGCTCGACGGCCGCCCGGTCACGAACAGCCATTGCCCCAGCATCAGGCCTAGATAGTTCACTACCATGTAAGAAGCAAAGATACGGCCGCGCGTTTCGTTGGTGGCGCGATCATTGAGCCAGCTTTCCATCGTCATGTAGAGCATCGCCGCCGCGAAGCCGAAAAGCCCGCGCGTCAGAATCCACGCAACTTCGCTCACATGCAGCGCCTGCAGCAACGTGGCCGTGGTCGCCAGGCCTGCGGCGACCGCGAATGTCCGGCTATGACCGGCGCGTGCGAAAAGCCGTGGCCCCACATAACAGCCCAACATGAAACCCACATAATAGAAGGAGCCGATCAGGCCGAGCGAGAAATCCGAAAAGCCCTCCAGATGCGCGCGCACGGGTATGAGCGTCGTCAGGAGGCCGGCCCCCATCAGGAAGATGAGCGTCGAAAGCAGGATGGCGGCGACGGAGCGGAAAGCGTTGGTCATGAAGCGCGCGCTAAAAAGCGACTCTCAAAGCGAGAGCGCGCGCAGAGGATAGGCAAAGCTGGGCTTTTTTACGACAGCGTCGCGCCGAAAACGTAACGCGCGAGGAAGACGCCGCCGACGACCAACGCCAGGAAGACGATCAACGCGACTTCCAGATATTTGTCGAGAATCTCCTTCACCTTCACGCCGAAGAAATAGAGCAGCGTCGCCTCACCGAAGAAGCGAACGCCGCGCGTGATGGCGGAAAGCAGCATGAAGAACGGCAGGCTCAGGCCCGCGAAACCGGAGGAGATCGTCAGCAGCTTGTAGGGGATCGGGGTGAGGCCCTGCACCAGCACGATCCACGGTCCCCAATGCTTGTAGGCAAGCCGGAAGGCTTCCATGTCGCTGCCCATGCCATAGGCATTGATCAGCCACTTGCCGACGGAATCGTAGAGAAGCGAGCCGATCGCGTAGCCCAGCAATCCACCGGACACCGACCAGAAGGTGCACCATGCCGCCAGCCAGAACGCGCGCTTGCGGTTGGCCAGCGTCATCGGGATCAGCATGAGGTCCGGCGGGATCGGCAGGAAGGAGCTTTCGGCGAATGCGATGGCAGCCATCACGCCCCAGGCAAAACGCCCTTCGGCCTGGCGCATCACCCACGCATAGATGCCACGTAGCGGGTTCCACCGCGCGGTCGCCTCAACTCCATTCGCCATTCAGATTACCTGCGCGCTTCCGGGGGTTGTCCTAGCAACACTCTATGCCCCCGTCTATTGTTGAATCCTTGATGGGCGTTCACCATTTCTCTAGCCTCCGCGCCGGTCGAAATTCGGGCGTATGAAATATGGCATCGCGTAAGGGCGGAAAGTGGACGGGCGTATCCAAGGGAAAATCCCGCAAACCGGCAAAAGCGAAGAAACCTGTCCGCAAGGCAGTGGCGAAATCCGTCAAAAGACGTGCGAAGCCCGCCAAAAGGGCCAAAGCCAAGAAAGTTGCCGCGCAGGGCGCACCCGCGCCATTGCGCACATCGCGTAAGCCCAAGGGGTTCCTGCGGCGCCGCGCGGCCGCGTCCCTGCGTCTGGCGCAAAGGTTGAAACCAGCCTTCGGCCGAAGCCCCTACGATACGGATCTGGACCGCAACGCCGCGAACTACCAGCCGCTCACGCCGCTCACCTTCCTGGAACGCGCGGCGAAAACTTTTCCCGACCGCGTCGCGATCGTGCATGGCAACCAGCGGTTCACCTATTCGCAATTTTTCGAACGCTCCCGAAAACTCGCGTCGGCGCTCACCAGACGCGGCATCGGCAAGAACGACACCGTCGCGGTGATGCTCGCCAACACACCACCCATGCTGGAGGCGCATTATGGCGTTCCGATGACGGGTGCCGTGCTCAACACCTTGAATACGCGCCTGGATGCAGCGGCGCTTGCCTTCATTCTCGATCACGGCGAAGCCAAGGTTCTGATCACCGACCGCGAATTCGCATCCCCCATCAAAGAAGCGCTGAAGCTTGCCAAGGTGAACCCTATCGTCATCGATTATGACGACCTCGAATTTCCGCAGACCGGCGAGAAGCTCGGCGAGATCGATTACGAATCTTTCGTGACGAGCGGTGATGTCGATTTCGTGCCGGCTCTTCCGAATGACGAATGGGACGCCATCTCGCTCAACTATACGAGCGGCACGACCGGAAATCCCAAGGGCGTCGTCTTCCATCATCGCGGCGCTGCGCTGATGGGCTATGGCAATGTGATCGCTGCGAACATGCCGCGCCATCCCGTCTATCTGTGGACGCTGCCGATGTTTCACTGCAATGGCTGGTGCTTTCCATGGTCGCTTTCGGTCGTCGCCGGAACGCATGTCTGCCTGCGCTGGGTGCGCGCAAAGGCGATCTACGACGCCATTGTCGAACACAATGTCACGCACATGTGCGGCGCGCCGATCGTGATGAGCACGGTCATCAACGCACCGGAAAACGAGAAGCGCGAAATTCCCTGGACTGTGCAGTTCATCACCGCAGCCGCGCCGCCGCCCGAAGCGGTGCTCGCCGGCATGGCGGATGCGGGCTTCAACGTCACGCATGTCTACGGCCTCACCGAAACCTACGGCCCTGCCGTGGTGAACGAGTGGAAAGAAGACTGGGATGCACTCGACAAGGGTGAACGTGCGACGAAGAAGGCCCGACAGGGCGTGCGCTACCACGCACTCGATGCGCTTACCGTGATGGATCCCGAAACCATGGAGCCGACGTCAGCCGACGGCGAGGCGCTGGGCGAAGTCATGTTCCGCGGCAATATCGTGATGAAGGGCTATCTGAAGAATCCCAAGGCGACGCAGGATGCTTTTGCAGGCGGCTGGTTTCACTCCGGCGATCTGGGCGTGATGCATGCCGACGGCTACATCCAGCTCAAGGACCGTTCCAAGGACATCATCATCTCCGGTGGAGAAAACATCTCCTCCCTCGAAGTCGAAGACGCGCTGATGCAGCACCCGGCCGTGATGTTCGTGGCGGTCGTCGCGAAAGAAGACGAAAAGTGGGGCGAGACCCCTTGCGCCTTTGTGGAGAAGAAGCCCGGCCACGAAAATGTCACAGCCGAAGAGCTGATCGAGTTCTGCAGGCAGAACCTCGCGCGCTACAAATGCCCGCGCTATGTCGTGTTTGCGGAGATTCCCAAGACTTCCACCGGCAAGATGCAGAAATTCAAGTTGCGCGAGCGGACGAAGAACATTTCTTAACAAGGTACGAACGGCGCAACTCCCGATTTTAGAAATCTGTCATGCGCTGTGGCGATAAAGGCTTGCCCGACCTTCCCAATCTGTCATGATCCTTTCAAGGGCGGCGGGGGCTGGACCTTGAATGGGACTGTCGATGTTCGCCCTGTCGCGCCGATCCGACGCCAGATTTGCGCCCGCGCGCAGTAGCGCTGAGCTTCCTCCATCTTTTTTGGGATCCGGCATCAGGGTCCGTGGCGTCCTCGAGATCGAGGGCGAACTCACCATTCAAGGTTTCGTCGCGGGGCGTATCGCAGCGCTCAAGCTGATCATCGCTCCCGGCGGGCGGGTGGAGGGTGACATCGTCGCGCGCGAGGTCGTTGTTTCCGGAAATCTGAATGGCCGCATTTTCGCGCCGAACGTCACCGTCGAGGAAACAGCGCATATCGACGGACGCATCTTCCACAACACCATCACGGTTGCCAGAGGCGCTCATTTCGATGGCCGTATGCCCTGGCGGCCAGTCAATTTCTTCGAAACGCTCGATCAACTCCCGGAGACCCAGCCATGACCATTTTCAATCGCAACGACAACAAACCGGCGGATTCCAAACTGTCCGCCATCGATGCCCTGCAGACGCCAAAGCCAACCGAGCAACCGCGTCCGCAAGCATACGCCCAGCCGCTTTCACCCCCAGCAAAGACAGGAGCATCCATGGCATCGGTCATCAGCAAGGCCCTCAAGATCACCGGACAACTCGAGAGCACCGAAGACATCCAGATCGACGGCGAGATCGATGGCGATGTGCGCGGCGTCGGCGTCAAGATCGGCAACAACGCAAAGGTCAAAGGCACGGTCTATGGCGATGAAGTCGAACTCGCCGGCACGATCGATGGCCGGATCGAAGCCAAAAAGGTGATCCTCACCGGCACCGCGCGCATGTCGGGCGATGTCAGCCATCAGGATATCAAGATCGAATCCGGCGCGTTTATCGACGGCAATCTGAAACCGGATTTCGGCAAGACCGCCGGCAGCAAGCCGACCGTCGCGCCGTTCAAACCTGTGGCGGCGGTTGCCCCGGCGACGCCGGACAAGTCCGCCGAAGCGCGGCACTGACTTTTCGAGCATAAAAAATCCCCTTCGGCTTGCGCGCGGAGGGGATTTTCATTTCGCCGATCGTAGGATCAGCGATAGCACCAGCGGCGATGATGGCGATCGCACCAATAGCGGTGCTGCCAATAGCGGCTGCGATGATAGTAGCCGCGCCAGTAGCGATGGTGACGCCAGCGGTGGTCGCGGTGATGATGGTAACCGTCACCGACCCTCACATAGATTCCGGCGGCTTGCGCGGGGGCCGTGGCGACCGCGCCACCGGTCACTAGCGCTGCGGACAGCACAAGACCTGCAAGAAACTTCTTCATACTGCTCTCCCGGTTCTGCCCTCTCACACCAAAGTTAATGCCCGTTCGCCGGTAAAGTTCCGCTGCGGCGGCACCATCAAAATCAAAGACTTACGAAATGGCGTGATTGTTGCGCCATGGACATGACAGGAAATTTCCTACAAGCGCGGCGTCACGCTTGCCCTTACTGTCACCGCAATCGAGGGGAGCCCTATGACAGAAGCCAAAGCCAGCCGGTTCGCACTGGTCTTCATCTTCATCACCATGTTCATCGACACGGTAGGCTTGGGGATCATCATTCCCGTGGCGCCGAAGATCATCGCGGACCTGACCGGTCCCTACGCGACCAACGCCGCGGCGATGAGCGCCTCCGCTGCCTGGGGCGGCTGGCTGCAAACTTCCTTCGCCGCGATGCTATTCCTGTTCTCGCCGTTGATCGGAAATCTGTCGGACCGTTTCGGCCGAAAGCCGGTTCTAATCGCCTCGCTGCTGTTTCTGGGCTTCGACTATTTCATCACCGGCATTGCGCCCTCGATCTGGTGGCTCTTTGTGAGCCGCATCCTTTCGGGTATCGCTGGCGCGGCCTATGTCACCGCCAACGCCTATATCGCCGACGTCTCGCCACCTGAGAAACGGGCGGCAAATTTCGGATTGACGGGCGCGGCCTTCGGCATCGGTTTCGTCGTCGGCCCGGCGATCGGTGGATTGCTCGGCCAATATGGTGTGCGCATTCCCTTCTTCGCGGCGGCTGGGCTGGCGGTGGCGAACGCCTTGTTCGGCTTGCTGGTGATGAAGGAATCCCTGCCGCCGGAAAAACGTCGCAAATTCGA
The DNA here is from genome assembly GCA_025451875.1 of Rhizomicrobium sp. Lineage (GTDB taxonomy): Bacteria > Pseudomonadota > Alphaproteobacteria > Micropepsales > Micropepsaceae > Rhizomicrobium. The sequence goes on along the minus strand of JANWJQ010000139.1, from coordinate 5,834 downwards.
ACTGTGGCGCGCGAATCCGGTGGGTTCGCTTCTTGCGATCAAGCGCTATCCGATGGTGATGGGCTTCATCGGCGTTCTTGTTCTGATGCGCCTTGCGCATGATGCCAATCCGGTGATCTGGAGCTACTACGTCTACCTGAAATTTCACTGGAGTACGGCGCAACTCGGCTGGGCGCTCGCCTTCCTCGGCATCGTGATGGCGTTCGTGTTCGGATTCCTGACGCGCATCGCGATCCCCAGGCTCGGCGAACACAATGCAGCCATCATCGGACTATTGGCAGGCGCCATCGGCTTTGCGGGCTACGCTTTCGCGACGCAAGGCTGGATGATGTATCCGTGGATGCTGGTGTGGGCACTGATGGGCCTCGCCATGCCCACGATCAACGCCATCATCTCCAAACACGTGCCGGGCAATGAGCAAGGCGAATTGCAAGGCGCGCTTGCCAGCATCGGCGGCGTCACGTCGATCGTTGCGCCTGTCTTGCTGACCAGCGTGTTCTCATATTTCACGGGGCCGAAAACGCCGGTCTATTTCCCGGGCTCCGCATTCCTCGCAGCAGGCGTGATGCTGGCGCTGGCAGCGCTGCTCGTCATGCGCCTTGACCGCGAGGAAGTTCCGCAAGCCGCGGAATAGTTCTGTCAGGGGGCTTTAATGAACGCTGCTCCGCAGTCGTTCGAGCTCGTCTTTAATTCGGAGCTTTTCTTTTTTGAGAGCATGGACCCTGACTTCATCCCAGTCCGGATGGGTCAGTTCCATCTCTATCATTTCTTCCAGTTTCTTATGTTTTTCGGACAACTCGGTGATGTGTCCCTGTAGTGCCATGCTGCACCTCTCTTGGAAGGGAGTGAAATTAGAACATCATCTTTGAGGTCTGTCACGGCCTCTTTCGTCTATGGCTGACAAGCTGTAAACGGACGCCATGGCGGGCAAAAATTCAGGAAAAGCACGGGAACCGCGGCTGGTCGTCGGAATCAGCGGCGCGTCCGGCGCAGCCTTTGGAATAAGATTACTCGAGGCCTGTTCCGAGCTCGGAATCGAGTCGCACCTTGTGATGTCCAAGCCGGGTGAAATGACCATCGGCTATGAAACCAAATTCACGCCAAAACAGGTCGCGGCGAAAGCCGACAAGCTTTACGCCATCGGCGATATCGCCGCACCCATCGCATCCGGATCGTTTCAAACCGATGGCATGGTGATTGCGCCTTGCTCCGTTCGGACGTGGTCTGAGATCGCAACCGGCGTGACGACCAATCTTCTGACGCGCGCCGCCGACGTGACATTAAAGGAGCGCCGCCCGCTCATCCTGATGGTCCGCGAAACGCCGCTGCATGTCGGGCATCTGCGTTCACTGACACAGCTGGCGGAAATGGGGGCGATCGTCCTGCCGCCCGTTCCCGCGTTTTACGCGGAGCCGCATGGTTTGGAAGACATCGTCGATAACATCGTCGGCAAGGCGCTGGATCTTCTGGGCCATGATTGGCCGCGCACCAGACGCTGGGGCGAGGATCTCGTCAAAGGTCGGCGCAATGCCAAACCGAAGCGCTGAGCCATGACGGAAGCCGAAGAACAAATCCTGCGCGCCAAGCTCGCCGAGCTTCAGCAGGAGCATCGCGATCTCGACACCGCGATCCAGGCGATGGCCGATATGGGCGTAAACGACCAGTTGCAGCTTTCGCGCATGAAAAAGCGCAAGCTTCAACTCAAAGATCTGATCACCCAGATCAACGACAAGCTGCTGCCGGATATTATCGCCTAACGCGCGGCGCGCTTGTGCGCGTACATCGCCTCGTCGGCGCGCGCGATAGCCAGATCGGCATTGTCGCTCGAAGAAAGTTCGAACGTGCCGAACGAAAATCCGATCGGGATGTTCTTGCCCTGCCAACTCGCCGGAACCGCATGCAGTGCTTCGGCAAGAGATTGCGCTTTGGATTGCGCCTGTGCCTGATTGGCATGGCTGAGAATGATGCCAAACTCGTCGCCACCCAGGCGCCCAACAACGTCGGTGTCGCGTACGTTTGTGCTCAGCACATCGGCGAAATGTTCAAGCACCGCGTCGCCGGCCGCATGGCCATGGCCGTCATTCACCTGCTTGAAACCGTCGAGATCGAAATAGAGAAGGCTCGCGGGCGTGCCGTAGCGCACGGCGAAAGAGATGTAGCGCGTCAGCTCGCGCACGAAGGCGCGGCGATTGAGGATAGGAAGCAGCTGGTCGCGGTCGGCGACCTTCTCCATCTCATCCAGCTTCGCGCGTGTTTGGCTGAGTTCGCGGCGCATGGTTTCGACTTCGCCCATGAGCGACATCACCGCGTTCTGCACGCGCGGCGTGAATTCTTCGTCGGGGATACCGAGCACCGTGGCCGACACGGCGGCGAGCGGCGCCGGCGGCGCGACGGACTGGCCGCGACGGGTGTAACCCGCAGCCTTGCGCGCAATCTTCGCGCTTCCCGCCCGCTCGACCTTCATATTTCCAGCCCCGCCGGGCGAAGCGCCCGGTTCGTTAAAAATGCGGCCATCACGGTAAGCAAAGTATTAACGCCGGGATTTCAGGCCTTTTCGTGGGCCTTTTCTCCGGGCTTTCCATGCCTATACTCCGCCGCTTCCTTTTGGACGCCGCAGGAAGCATGACCCCACTCGTCGGAATCATCATGGGAAGCCAGTCGGACTGGCCCACTCTGCGCGCAGCATCCGAAATCCTGGAAAAGCTGGGCGTACCCAATGAGACCAAGATCGTCTCCGCTCACCGCACGCCGGACCGGCTCTACAATTACGCCAAGGGCGCGGCGTCGCGCGGGCTGAAGGTGATCATCGCTGGCGCCGGTGGCGCGGCACATCTGCCGGGTATGGCGGCGTCGATGACGACGCTGCCGGTGCTCGGCGTGCCGGTGGAGTCCAAGGCGCTGAAGGGCATGGATTCGCTTCTCTCCATCGTTCAGATGCCAGGCGGCGTTCCGGTCGCGACCTTCGCCATCGGAGAGTCCGGCGCAAAGAACGCGGCGCTGCATGCGGCGGCGATCCTTGCGCTGTCGGACGAAGCGCTGGCCAACCGCCTGCTCGACTGGCGGCGCAAGCAGACTGACTCCGTTTCCGACACGCCTTCCCATCAATGAGCGACGCCGAGCTTCTTTCCGCTCCCGTATCCCCGGGAGGCACGATCGGGATTCTCGGTGGTGGACAGCTTGGGCGCATGCTGGCGATGGCCGCTGCGCGGTTGGGACTCAAGACACATATCTATTCCGACGAGAAAGATGCGCCGGCATTTCAGGTCTGCAACGCACACACATCGGCGCGCTATGACGACGAAGCGGCGCTGGCGAAATTCGCGGCGGCTTGCGATGCGGTGACCTATGAGTTCGAGAATGTGCCGGCTGCCGCCGCCGCTGTTCTCGCACGCACCAAACCGACCAATCCCAATGCCGATGCGCTTGCCATCATCCAGGACCGGTTCGACGAGAAGAGTTTTGTCGCCAAGCAGGGATTGAAGACCGCCAATTTCGCAGCGATGAATTCCGCCGAAGATGCCGCCGCAGCTTTCGCGAAGATCGGCGGGCCTGCCGTATTGAAAACACGTCGCCTTGGTTATGACGGCAAGGGGCAAGCGAAAGTTTCAAGCGCCGAAGAATGCAAAACGGCGTTTGCGTCTTTCAAATCCGTGCCGTCGATCCTCGAACAATTCGTTGCTTTCAACTTCGAAGCTTCCGTCGTCGCGGTGCGTGGCGCAGACGGAAAATTCGCGGCTTACGATCCGGCCGAGAATATTCACGAGAACCACATCCTGCGCCGCTCCATCGTTCCAGCGCGGCTGACGGCGAAGCAGGCGGATGACGCCAAATCCATCGCAAAAAAAATCGCCGATGCGCTGGACTATGTCGGCGTTCTCGGCGTCGAGCTGTTCGTGCAGAAGGACGGCGCCTTGCTCGTCAACGAGATCGCGCCGCGGGTCCACAATTCCGGGCATTGGACGATCGAAGCCTGCGTCACCAGCCAGTTCGAAAATCACATCCGCGCCATCGCCGGATGGCCTTTGGGGTCAACCAAACGGCACTCTGATGCCGTGATGGAAAATCTCATCGGCGAAGAAGCCGCAGACTGGAAAGCGCTGGCTGCGAAAGATGGTGGCTTGCACCTTTACGGCAAGAGCGAAATCCGCGCCGGCCGGAAGATGGGGCACGTCACCTATCTTAAGCCTAAGAGCGCGGGCTGAAGCGTCCCAATATATCGGATAACGACGGCAGATCCTTCGTCCGCTCCTTCACCTGCGCCTTGAATTTCTCGAACTGCATGACGTTCTCGATGCGCGCGTCGAGAAACGCTTTCGTCTCCGCTTCGTTTTCGCTCTGGTCGGTGAACCAGCGCAGCAGCGTCGAGGAATAGACGCCCGCGAGGATCGCGCGCTTCGTGTAGAAATTGAAATCGGTCGAGGTATCGCCAACCGCGCGCCACATGCGGTCCACGCTGCGATAGAGAAGCTTGGCGCTCGTCGCGGCGTGTGGCGGCAAGGTGAGGAACGCACCGGCGCGACGTGCAGCTTCCTTGTGCGGGCGCAGCGCGTCGATGCGTGCCCACACCGCCGTCTTTATGCGGTCGCGGATCTTCATCGCGGCGAGTTTTTTCTTCGCCAGCGCCGCATCCATTTGATCGTCGGCATAATCCGAAAAAGCTTCGACGAGATCGAGCGGGCCTTCGGAGAAGAATCGCGCCAACTCATCCTTGCTTGCGCCCGCTTCTTTCCCGGCACGCTCCAGAACGGAATCGGTAAAGCCGTCGAAGGGCGCATGCTTCAGCGCAGCGAGCAAAACATCCTCGCGCGTAACCGTCTTTGCCGGTTTCTTCGCGCGCGCCGTCATTCGTTTTTCATCCAATGCTTGGCTTCGGTTTCGAAGATCAGATTGCCCAGGTCGCTCATGCGGCTGGGATAGAGGATGCCGTCCAGGTGATCGCATTCATGCTGCACCACGCGGGCATGGAAACCGCGCGCCGTGCGCTCGATCTTTTTGCCGTCCAGATCGTAGCCGCTATAGCGGATATGGGCGGACCGCTCCACCAATCCACGCAGGCCCGGCACCGACAGGCAGCCTTCCCAGCCCGCTTCGCGCTCGGTCCCCAGCACTTCGATCACGGGATTGACCAGAACCGTCAGCGGCGCGGTGTGATCGAACTTCTCGTCTTCGGAGAGGCCTGGATCGCTGCGCTCGGCCGGCGCTTGGAAGACCACGACTCGCAGCGGCACATGCACCTGCGGGGCGGCGAGGCCCGCGCCATTGGCGTCGATCATGGTCTCCACCATGTCGGAGACCAGCTTGCGCAGCGCCGGATCGGCCGGATTGGCGACCGGCGCGGCCTTCTGCGCCAGAACCGGGTGCCCCATGCGGGCGATTTTCAGGATTGCCATGCCACCAAATCCACTTTGTCACTAAGGCTTTGAACTATAACAGAAATCGCCCGAAGGTTGTTCTTCGATTTTCATCAGCGCACCACCGTCACCATATTTTGTGGGTCGGAGGTTCGCGAGGCAGTCGAATTTACATTTTGAACTACCCCCCCCCCCGGCCTTCCCCCCCATTTCCGGATTGACGAGAGCGGCGCAGCGCTATAAGAACAAATATAGAACATACAGCTGCTTTTCAAGGTGGAAAAGCGGCTTTTTTCGCGTCGCCCAAAGGTTTACAGGCCAAAACCCTTCTGTTATCTACCGCGACCTTCTTAAGACCGGCAGGAGCCTTCTTTGCAGATCATCGTTCGCGACAACAATATCGACCAGGCCCTCAAGGCCCTGAAGAAGAAGATGCAGCGTGAAGGCATCTTCCGCGAGATGAAGCTGCGTGGCCATTACGAG
>JANWJQ010000138.1 GCA_025451875.1 Rhizomicrobium sp. | reverse complement strand
CGCCCTTAAACCGCGCCTCCTTGGCTGGCCATCCGGCAGCGTAGCTCAGTGGTAGAGCAGGGGAATCATAATCCCTTGGTCGGGGGTTCAAATCCCTCCGCTGCTACCAGCCGGGCGCAAAATGGGGACCGTTGCATTGGCCCATAAAGCGACGACCGCTTCTTCCGCCGGAAACACCTCCGACATCACCATCGAGGACATCCGCGCCGCCGCGAAGGTGATCGACGGCATCGTCGAGCGCACGCCGACGCATTTTTCCCGCACGCTTTCGAAGATCGCGGGCTGTGAAATCTGGCTGAAATTCGAGAATTTGCAGTTCACCGCCTCCTTCAAGGAACGCGGCGCGTTGAACAAGCTGAACTCGCTCAATGCCGAGCAGCGCAAACGAGGCGTAGTGGCGATGAGCGCCGGCAATCACGCGCAGGGCGTGGCCTATCATGCGGGGCGCCTCGGCATTCCAGCCACGATCGTCATGCCGGAGGGCACACCCTTCAACAAAGTGAAGCATACCAAGAATTTCGGCGCTCGCGTGGTGCTGGACGGTGCGACGCTGATGCAGGCGTCGGATCGCGCGCATGCGATCGAGAAGGAAGAGGGGCTCACCTTCGTGCATCCCTATGACGATCCGCTGATCATCGCGGGACAGGGAACAGTTGCGCTGGAGCTTCTCGCCGACGCGCCGGATGTGGATACGCTGGTCGTTCCCATCGGCGGTGGTGGATTGATCTCCGGTGTTGCCATCGCCGCGAAAGCGCTTAAGCCGGGCATCGAAATTTACGGCGTGGAAACCGCGCTCTATCCGTCCATGTACGATGTCATCAAGCAGGCCGATCTGCCGTGCTCCGGCCAGACCATCGCCGAGGGCATCGCGGTGAAACAGCCGGGCGCGATCACGCGGCGCATCGTCAGCGACCTGGTGAAAGACGTCCTGCTGGTCCGCGAGGACGAGATCGAAAAGGCCGTTGCCACGCTTCTGGAAATCGAGAAGACGGTAGTGGAAGGCGCGGGTGCCGCGGCCTTCGCCGCCATCGTGTCGAATCCGGACCTATTCAGGGGCAAGAAGGTCGGCGTTGTCCTTTCGGGCGGCAACATCGACATGCGCCTTCTGTCCAATGTCATCCTGCGCGAGATGATGCGCGAAGGCCGTATCCTGCAATTGGTCGTGGAGATCGAGGATCAACCCGGCTGGCTCGCCAAGATCGCGACCGTGGTCGGCGAGGCGGGCGGTAACATTCTCGATGTCGCGCACAACCGCATGATGACGGATATGTCGGTCAAGTCGGCCGATTTGAGTCTGACCATCGAGGCGCGCGATGCCGCGCACGGCAAGGAAATCCACGACACGCTGGTGAAGGCAGGGTTCATCATCCGTCCGCACGCGCAAAGCGTGCGCCCGATGCATTCCTAGCTTTCGCCATTCGCTTTTTTGCAGGCGTCGTAGAGCTCGTCGATCTTCGCCGCCTTGCATTGCGGCATCAGCCCAGCGGCCTGATCTGTCTGGCCTTCGAGGCGATAAAGCTGGATGCGCTTGGGGTAAAGGACCGGCGAGTTTTCGAACCGCGTCACCGCCTGATCCATCAGCGCTTGCGCCTTGGGATATTGCTGCTTGGCGATGTAGATGTCGGTCAGCCGCGAATAGACTTCCCACGAAGGCTCCGGCCCGATGACTGCTTTGGACAGAGCGGCTTCGGACAGCGGCGCCTGGCCGTTGCCTTCATAATATTCGGCGGCGACGAATTCGGTGTATGCGTGGTTGGTGGTCGGCGTGCCCACCGCGCGCGCGATATCCGATTGCGCCTTGGCCGATGTGCCCTGACTGGAATCGGCGATATAGGCGGCGGCGTCTTCTGCATCGGTGTAATGGCCCAGCATGGCCGTCAGCTGCGGCTTGAGTGGTGAGCTGCTTTGCGGGCTCCAGGGCAGCGGCGTCGGTTGTACGGGCAGGATCAAGCGGTATTCGCGGAATTCGTAATCGCTGAGCAGGTCTTCACGCACCTTCGCGGGATGATGGGTGGTTGCGTCCTGCGCCATGTTGTCCACGGCAGAGTCGAAGGCGAAAATCGCAAGATCGGCGATCTGGTCGTTGCTCGGCCGTCCACCGGTGAGAATGCTGCCGAGGCCGCCGGCGACATTGGTGATCTTGCCGAAGAGCCCGCCGTCATCGTCGCCGGAACCGCTTTTGTCTTTCGTCGCGGCCTTCGCCTGCCGCGCGGCGCGTTCGGCTTCGGCTTCTTGCGCCGCAAGCTTGTCCATGACGGCGAGCGGTGCTTCCGGGTCGTAGCCCGCTTTCACCATCATGTCGAAACCGAGCGCGTCGGCGGCGTCTTCCTGTCCGCGCTCCATCTGGGGCATGAGCACATTGGCGCTGAGCTTGGCCAGATGCTGCGCCACATCGATGCCACGCCCGATATTGCCGCCCAGCGATCCACCAAGACTGATGGCCGCGCCTTGCGCGATGGTGTCGATCGCAACGCCATTCACCACGGCGTAGTATTGCGATTTCTTGTACCAATCAGGCGCTTCGTGGCGGTAGATCGCATGGCTGAGTTCGTGGCCCATGACGAAGGCCAATTCGTCTTCGGTTTCCAGCTGTTCGAGCAAGCCGACCGTAATGATGAGCGTGCCGTCCGGCGTGCATTCGCCGGCGAATTGCGGCGCAGCGAGGATATGGACTTCCGGATTGAAACTGGGCGGTAGCGCCACGCCCTTCAGGAGCCGCATCATCACGCCATGCACATAGGCATGCAGCTCCGGTGACGGCACAAAGCCTTGTCCGCGCGTGCGCATGATGCCGAGCGCCAGCGGGCGGCCTTTCGCAGCTTCGGCGTAATCCGAAGCGGGTTTCAAATTCTCTATGGCCTTGCCACGGCTGGGATAGCCGTCGCCCTGGCTGGCAAGCGCGATGGATGGTGCGGCAACGACGAACACGGTCGCGGCGAGCAGCGTGCGCAGGTTTCGCATCAATGTGCTCCGGCTTGCGGGCAACCTTCGCCAAGACCGCGCGTGGCACCGGCTTTTTCCTGATTGGAGCCGAGCGCGAGGTTGCGGCAGATCGCGGGAAGCTTTCCGGCGAAGCGATATTTCACCATATGCGGGGGCACCCAGTATTTCGTGCCGTTCATCTGCACCTGCAGCATCATATTCGGCGAGCGCCCGGTGATCGGCGTGCAGGCGGGAAACTTGCCGGCTTCCATGGTCATCGCCTTGGCCGTCCCGGCAGCATCATTGAAGAGGTCCACTTCTGGTGTGCGCGCTGACAGTGCGACATCGCCCGTGGAGGATGCGCAAGTCTCTTCGGACGCGCTGGCGGCTGTTGCTCCTAACATGAAAAGCACCCCGGCGGCCGCGGTGATCGCACGATGTTTCATGTGCATCCTCCCTAGGCGGGTCCTTCCGCCACGCCGCCCGCGACGTGATGCAGATAACCCCAAAGCGAATCCGGCACGCCGACCAGCAGCATCGCCGCAAGCTCCACAGACACGAACACCACTTCCACCCAGTTCGCGGTCGAAAGACCGACCGCCAGCGCCAAAAGCAGGCCGATTCCCAGGGCCAGCGCAAAGGCAAAGTAGTGCCACATCGTTTCAATTGTCTTATCGAGCACATATTCGAAAGTGACGCTGTGCTCTTGAATCCGGTTTCGGGCGCGCTTACGGCGCATCCGGCGCATGTGAATCATGGCCAGGATCAGGATCACAGGGATGATCGCCATCATCTGCGCGGGATTGCTGGGAATGGTCATGCCGAACGCGGTGATCACGTTCTGCTCCGGCTTGCCCTTGAACGTGATGAGATTGTCCAGCGCCATGGCATGAACGTAGACGCTGGGCAGCAGCCCGTTCACCGGCGTGTAGGTTTTATCCTGAGCGCCTTCCAGCGAGCCGCCGTAAAACACAATTCGATCTTTAATCAGATTGGGAAAGTCCGAATCTTCGCTTCCGGCCATGAGCGACACCACGGGAATCTGCGCGTTGTAGGGACAAGGATTCTGCACCGCGCTCGGATCGAAGAAGGCGAGATAGAAGCGGCGCAACGGGCCGATATTGGAATCGCAGGAGCGGCGCGTGCCGTCTTCGTTCGTGACGCTGATCCATTTGGCATTGTGTGGATCGGTGCGCGTGCCCCACACCAGCTCCATCATGCCGTTGAGCGGTTCAAGCTTGTATTGCGGATAGGTATCCTGAAACACTTCCAGCGCGAGCGAGTAACAGCCGCCTTTCATGCTGCCATTCTTGTCGAAGCATTTGCCGCTAACATTGTATTGCCGCGCGATGCCGTCATAGACCGGAATGGTGGGATCGAGGATCGGCACGCCGGTCTTCGCAAGCTCAGGGCGTAGTGGATATTCGCCATAGGGCAGGTGAATGCCGCCTTCGAAATAAAGCGGCACGCCGGCTTTCCTGTAGCGTGCGATTTCATCGACGAGCTGCGGCAGGGTGGAATCCTGCCGCGTATCCACGAACAGGAAATCGACCACAACGGCCTTGGGTTTGTATTCGAGCAGCGCATCCAGCACACGCGCATGTGCGCCATAACTCCATGGCCACGGCATCTGCAGTGTCTGCAACGTGTCTTCATCGATGATCGCGGCGGAAACTCCCTTCTGCCCCGCATCGTCATAGAAGTAAGGGCCGGTGACCAGCAGGTTGGAAATATCCTGCGCATAGCGCTGTGTGAGATCGCTGAAGCCGAAAGGGTTGAGCATGATCTGGATCGCAGCGAAGGCGAATAGGGTCACACAAACGAACCAGAACGGCACGCGATGGCTGAGGGCTTCCATCTGGCCGCGGTCGGGGCGGCGGGCGCGGCGGATGACGCGGACAAGATGATCGCGGCGGCGCAGTCCGGCTTCGGCTGTCGTCGTCATCGCGCTCCCCCTTCGCGAAGCAGAGGATAACACGCCGGACGCAAAATCCTCAGCGTGAGAATTTCTCGCTCAGCACGATGGACGACACTGTGCGCGCCACGCCATGCGCCTTGCCGATGCGGTCCAGCGCGGCGTCCATCTTCGCGGGCGTATCGGCTTCCACCATCGCCATCATGTCATAGGCGCCGGAGACGGCTGAGAGCGAACGCACCTCCGCCATCTTTTTCAGTTCCGCGCCGACGCGATCCGCCTGTTTGGGATCGGCGGTGATCATCACCACCGCGCGCAGGCTTCGCGCATCGACTTCATCGCCGAGCCGCACGGTGTAGCCTTTGATGACGCGCTCGCGTTCCAGTCGTGCAATGCGTTCCTGCACCGTGGAACGGGCGAGCCCCAGCTTGCGCGCCAACGATGCCGCAGGTTCGCGGGCATTGGCTTTGAGAAGGGTGATAAGTTTGCTGTCGCTGTCCCGTGTCGGCATTTCGCCGGTTTCCCCTGCGATTCGCCGGACCATAACCGTTTTTCCGGCGTTTCGCTGTCTCTTTTCCGTCGTCCGCGCGGTGTATCCAAGCGGCTGATTTACAAGGGATTTTGGCGATGAAGAAAGTCATGCTTGTGGGCGGCGGCAAGATCGGGGTGGCCATCACCGAATTTCTGAGCAGCACGAAGGACTACAAGGTCACGGTCGCCGATCGCGATGCCGCCAGCCTCGAGCGCATGCCGCACAAGGACAACGTCGAACTGCGCAAGATCACGATCGAAAACCCGATCGCCTTTGCAAAGGAAGCCGAAGGTCAGGACATCGTCCTGATGGCAACCCCCTATCATCTGACCCCGATCATCGCCGATGGCGCCAAGCGCGCTGGTGCGCATTACCTCGATCTCACCGAAGACGTGGAATCGACTCGCACCATCAAGAAGCTGGCCGAAGGCGCATCGACCGCGTTCATTCCGCAATGCGGCTTGGCGCCGGGCTTCATCTCCATCGTCGCCTATGATCTGGCGCAGAAATTCGAGAAGCTGCGCGATGTGCAGATGCGCGTGGGCGCGCTGCCGGTGTTTCCGCACAACGCGCTGAAATACAACCTCACCTGGTCAACGGACGGCCTCATCAACGAATATTGCAATCCGTGCGAAGCGGTGCGCGACGGCGTGCGCTGCGAAGTTCCGGCGCTGGAAGAACTCGAGCAGTTCACGCTCGACGGCGTGGAGTACGAAGCGTTCAACACCTCCGGCGGCCTCGGCACTTTGTGCGACACGCTGGAAGGCAAGGTCGACAATCTCAATTACAAGACGGCGCGTTATCCCGGCCACCGCGATATCGTGAAGCTGCTGGTGCGCGACCTGCATCTCGGCACGCGCCGCGACATCTTCAAGGATGTGCTCGAAACCGCCATCCCGATCACTTATCAGGACGTGGTGCTGGTGTTCGTCACCGTGTCGGGCTGGGTCGAAGGCCGCCTGACGCAGGAAAGCTATGCCAAAAAGATCTATGCGCAGAAAGTCGGCGACCGGCTGATGAGCGCCATCCAGATCACGACCGCGACCGGAATCTGCGCGATGGTGGACCTGCTTGTCGAAGGCAAGCTGCCTAACAGAGGCTTTGTGAAGCAGGAGCAAGCGAAACTGTCTGACTTCCTCGCCAACCGCTTCGGCAAGTATTACGTCTAGGCCTTACGGCACAGGGATCAGCATCATGAACGACATTCTCGTCCATTTCGGCATCAAATCTTCCGGCGATGTGATCGCCCGTTCGCCCATCGACGGCGCAGAACTGGCGCGCGTGGCTTATGACAACGCCGCCTCGATCGAAAAGAAGATCGCGGCCAGCGTCGAAGCGTTCAAAGCCTGGCGCGATGTGCCTGCGCCGCGCCGCGGCGAACTGGTGCGCCTGCTTGGCGAGGAATTGCGCGCCAACAAGGACGCGCTCGGCAAGCTGGTAAGTCTGGAAGCCGGCAAGATCCTTCAGGAAGGCCTCGGCGAAGTGCAGGAGATGATCGACATCTGCGATTTCGCGGTCGGTCTGTCGCGCCAGCTTTACGGTTTGACGATCGCCTCGGAACGCGCTGGCCATCGCATGATGGAAACGTGGCATCCGGCGGGTCCTGTCGCGATCATTTCCGCGTTCAACTTCCCGGTCGCGGTGTGGTCCTGGAACGCGGCGCTCGCCCTCGTTTGCGGCGACAGCGTGATCTGGAAGCCGAGCGAAAAGACGTCGCTCACCGCGCTCGCGACGCAGGTACTGTTCGAGCGCGCGGTGAAGAATTTCGGTTCTGCGCCCGTCAATCTTTCGCAGGTTGTTCTGGGCCTGCGCGATGTCGGCGAGATGTTGGCGAAAGACGCGCGCATCCCGGTGGTCAGCGCCACAGGCTCGACCCGCATGGGCCGCGAGCTTGCGCCGGTCGTCGCAGCGCGCTTCGGAAAATCCATTCTGGAGCTTGGCGGAAATAACGCCATGATCGTGGCGCCGTCTGCGAAACTCGATCTCGCCCAGCGCGGTATCACCTTCGCTGCCGTCGGCACGGCTGGTCAACGCTGCACCTCGCTGCGCCGCCTCTTCGTGCATGAATCCATCTACGACAAGCTCGTTCCTGCGCTGAAGAAAATCTATGCCGGCCTTCCCATCGGCAATCCGCTGGAGAAAGGCATGCTCGTCGGCCCGCTGATCGACAAGGCGGCATTTGAAGGTATGGAGCGCGCGCTTGCGTCCGCGAAGGACGAAGGCGGTAAGGTGACAGGCGGCGGCCGTGCGCTGGCCGACAAATTCGCCGATGCCTATTATGTCCATCCCGCAATCGTCGAAATGCCGGAACAGACGAAGACGGTTTGCCACGAGACCTTCGCGCCGATCCTTTATGTAATGAAATATTCGAAGTTCGAGGACGCGCTAGCGAGGCACAACGCCGTGCCGCAGGGGCTGTCGTCCTGCATCTTCACCACCGACATGCAGGAAGCCGAGCGCTTCATTGCAGCGTCGGGTTCGGATTGCGGCATCGCCAACGTGAATATCGGCCCCAGCGGCGCCGAAATTGGCGGCGCGTTCGGCGGCGAAAAGGAAACCGGCGGCGGGCGCGAGAGCGGTTCGGACAGCTGGAAGGCCTATATGCGCCGTCAGACCGCGACCATCAATTATTCGGATGCATTGCCGCTGGCGCAGGGCATAGAGTTCACCGTCTGAACAGCACGGAGCGCGCGATGTGGCATGAGAAAATTCAGGAAGGTTTCGATGTCTTCCTGCACGATGGTGGCCACGCCTTCGGTGCTGTGCGCCAGGTCCATCAGAACGAGATCGTCGTTTATATCGAGAACGGCGGCGACTTCACGATTCCCATGTCGGCGGTGAAAGAAGTCGAATCGGAAAAGGTCGTGCTGGACAGCGCCAAGCTCGACCCCAAGCTGCGCGAAGCCATCCGTCGCGCCCATTCCGGCGAAGACCCTCGCATCCCCTAGGGATTAACCTTTCGTTAAACATCCGCTTCAATCCGGCGCGAACCGGCATAGGCTTGGCGCGTTGGGTTGGAGATTCGCAAGGATGCCAAAGAACGTGGCGCAGTGGACGGGCCTCGCAGTAACCGCGATCGTCGTTCTGGGATGCGATATGGACGTGGTCTATGCCGTGCCGCTGGGCGTTTTCGCGGGCGCTCTGGCGACCTTGTTTGCCAGCCTCGCAGATTACTACGACCAGGCGCGCGAGCCGGTTCGGGTGCGCGTGAAGCGCTAACCCTCTAGCCCTTGTCGGGTTGGATATTGTTGAGCGCTTCTTCCAGTTCGATAAAGCTGGGCTGTGCCTCGCTGGGTACGCTGCCGCGCCCAAGTTCCACGGAAATCTGTGCCGCGTTGCCGTGCAGATGCGCGACGAGGATGTCGCGGATGACATGGTAGAATTGCGCCTCGTCTTCCGTGATGGCCTTCAGGCGCGTCGCGATGGGTCCCACGATGCCATAGGCCAGAAACACGCCGAGGAATGTGCCGACGAGCGCGGAGCCGATCATGGCGCCAAGCACGGCAGGCGGTTCGCTGATCGCGCCCATGGTTTTGATCACGCCAAGCACCGCGGCCACGATGCCGAGCGCCGGAAGCGCATCGGCCATGTTCTGCAGCGAACCGGACGGCCCCAGCGCTTCGTGGTGATGCTTTTCAAGCTGCTTTTCCATCGCTGTTTCAACCTGGTGCGGGTCTTCCAGGCTCATGGTCATCATGCGCAGTGTGTCGCAGATGAAGTCGAGCGCGAAATGATCCTTCACGATGCGCGGGTAGCGTTTGAAGATGGAGGATTCCGCCGGCTTCTCGATATGCTGTTCCAGCGCAATCATGCCTTTGGTTTTCATCGTCTTTGTAACGAGGAAGAGCAGGCAGAGCAGATCGATGTAGTCCGTATGTTTCCATTTCGGGCCGGAGATGATCTTGCCCATTTCGCCTGCGATCTTTTTGAGTTCCGAGATCGATCCGCCGATCAGTAGCGCGGCCAGTGCCGCGCCAAGGATGGTCAGCATTTCGTGCGGCAAGGCTTCCAGCACCACGCCCAGCGATCCGCCGGATATGAGAAAGCCGCCGAACACGCAGATGAAAAGAACACCGATGCCAACAAGTTGAAGCATGAACGAATCCGCGCGCAGCAGGTGCGGGAAGGCCCCGATCCCTGGGCCTCAGTATTAACGGGAGGGCTTAAAGAGCCATGAACGCGGGCGAAAACGCGGGCGTGAAAAGGTTAGCGCGTTCAGGCGGATTTGGTTTTCAACCGGTTAATCGCCTGCAGCTTGTGCGTGACGAGTGCGTTTAATTCAGTCGCTACGGCTTCGCCATAGGCCTTGGCTTCGCTGGCGGTGGTGGAGGCGCGTGCGATGGCATTGATGTGCAGAGAAATCACCTCGGCGTCGATGGGCGCTTCAAGGCGGGTGGCCGTATCGACATATTTATAGAGCCCATCCGCCAGGCGGCCGACGGCCTCAAGACCGGCATTGGCGGCAAGACCGCGGATTTCGTGCGCCTGCTCGATGATCGTCGCGATGTCGTTAGTGCGGATCGCCTTTTCCAGAACTTCGATGTAGCCGCGGACGGCATGGGAAATTTGCACGCGTTTGGTCTCGAGCGCGTTGTTCGCGCGCTTGGAGGTGTCGCGGAGGGACAATTCGGTCAGGAACGCGGCGGCGGCTTCCTCGTCAAGCAAGGGGGGATACTGATCGACATCGATGATTGTGGCGCCGGGCGCGGCTTTTTCTTTTGTCATGGTCAGCGGACCTCTACGCCTTCGCTCGTGTCGTCGTGGCGCCGCCACGGACCCGTGAAATCTTTCGTCTTGCGGCGCCGGCGGTCGGGACCGAAATAGGTTTCGCATTTTACGAACGGCCGCGGCCGCTCCACGATTTCCGCCAGCCGCGCAATCAGGTTGTTTACGGTGATCGGCTTGGCGAGGAATTCGGTGACGCCGGCATCGCGCGCCGCTTCCACACGTGGGCGTTCGGTGTGGCCCGTCACCATGATAATCGGCACGTAGGGGTTGGGGCTGTTCTGTGCCGTGCGCACCTGGCGCGTGAAGGCAATGCCGTCGGTCGGCACCATCGACAAGTCGGTGAGGATCAGATCGGGTGTGTGGTTGCGCATTTCGCGCAGGCCCGCGTCGCCGTCCGCCGCTTCGGACACGTTCTTGATGCCGAGAGCATGCAGCAGCGAACGCAGCAATGAGCGCATGTGCACGTTGTCCTCGACAACGAGTGCATGGAGGTGCTCGTAAGCGGACGCCGGCATCTTAGCGGTCTCGCCCGTGAACGCTGCGAAGGGTATGCTGTAAATTCAAAGCGAGAGCGCCCATTAACGACGTAGTTACCAAGTGTAGACCGGTTTGGTTAGAACTTTCTTACTTCCCGTCGTTTGATCTGGAGATCCTTTTGTCCGTGAAACGCCGCCAGCCTCTTCTTGTTGAACTTACGATTATTGTTAAGTCATTGATTACGCCTGCGGTTTTTGGAGTCCGGGGCATTGTGGAGGATGGACAAGGCCGGGTGCTTCTGGTGCGGCACAGCTATATCGATGGCTGGCATTTCCCCGGCGGGGGCGTCGATTGCGGCGAGGCGCCGGAAAACGCGGTGGTGCGGGAGATGGAAGAAGAGGTCGGATTGGCGGAATCCACGGCGCCGACATTTGTCGCGCTTTATTCACAGCGCGTTCTTTGGATAACGAACGTCATCGTTCTCTATCGCCTGCGCAACGCGCGCATTGACTTCAAACCCAATGTGGAAATCCGCGAAGCGCAGTTCTTCGATCCGGCGAACTTGCCGGAGGGCACGACGGACGCGACACGGCGGCGCATCGCCGAGTTGAATGGCGATGTGCCGCGCACTCCCTATTGGTAAGCGATCAGACCGGATCCCAGCCGAACACCGAAGCCGTTGGGCCCAGATCGTGGAAGCTGGGCTTCATCGCCGGCATGCAGTGATCGGCGATGGTTTGCGGCGTCCAGCCTTCCACCTTCGCCATGCCACGCAGCGGGCGCGGCTGGCTCATCAGGAATATCTCGTTGCCGCGCGCCACGAAGATCTGCCCCGACACGTCTTTGCAGACGTTCGATGCGAGCGACACGGCCAGCTGCGCCACCTGATCGGCGCGCATGAAGTTCTTCATGCGCTCGACGCGCTTGGCGGAGGCTTCGTCCTTGACGGGTATCGTCGCAATCATGCGCGACCACGCGAAGGGAGCGATCACGTTGGAGCGCACATTCTTCTGTAGGCCTTCCATCGCGATGATGCGCGACAGGCCGACAATGCCCATCTTGGCCGCCGCATAATTCGCCTGGCCGATATTGCCGATGATGCCGGAGGTGGAGGTGAAGAGAACGAACGATCCTTCCTCCTGCTCGCGGAAATGATTGATGGCGGCGTGGGTGACGTTGTAGCTGCCGTTCAGATGCACATCGACGACGATGTCCCACTCCTCATCCGTCATCTTGTGAAACATCTTGTCGCGCAAAATGCCTGCCGGATTGATAACCGAATGCAGGCCTTTGTAGGTGTCCATCGCCTGCTCGAACATGCGCGCCACGCCAGCCCGGCTCGTCACGCTGTCGGAATTGGAAACGGCCTCGCCGCCGGCCTTGCGGATTTCTTCGGCCACCGCTTCGGCAGGACCGGCCGAGCCGGCATCGCCGCCCGCCGCCCCGCCGCCCAGATCGTTGACCACGACTTTCGCGCCTTCGCGCGCCGCCAGCAGCGCGCATTCCTTGCCGATTCCGTTCGCGCCGCCCGTGACCAGAACGACCTTGCCATCCAGCACGCCCATGGGATTACCTCCGTTTGTTTTCTGATGCGGAGCGTAGCGGCGTGGCCGGTGCGGTTAAAGAGGCGGTGAGTTGGGAGATCCGGCACGAACGGCCGGAGGATGCGCCGCTTGTCGACGCGCTCAACGCCGCAAGTTTCGGACCCGGACGTTACGCCAAATCCGCCTATCGCTTGCGCGAGGGTGTCTATGCCGTAGCGGAACTTTCCTTTGTCGCCGTCGAGCAAGGCGCATTGCGCGGATCGGTGCGCTTCTGGCCGGTGATGGTGGGCGCGGAACGCGCGCTGCTGCTGGGGCCGCTCGCCGTGCAATCTGATCAGCGCGGGCGGGGCATTGGCATCGCGCTGATGAACAAGGGCATCGAAACGGCGCGCACCGCTGGTTACGGCGTTATCATCCTTGTCGGCGACGAACCCTATTATGCGCGCGTCGGCTTCACGCGATTGCCGCCGGGACGCATTCGGTTCCCGGGCCCGGTTGATCGCGCCCGCGTCCTCGGTCTTTCGCTGAAGCCGAATGCACTGGTGACACTGTCCGGCGATGTCCGCCGTGCACAGATCGATGATCCGGTCAGCGCGGACGGTGCGGCGCTCGGTTAGCTACTTGCCTTCCTGCCGCCAGGCGAACATCAGCGTGCCGATGAGCAGGATGAAGGCGAGCCATGCGGGCAGAAGCGGCGTCTGTTCCACGCTCGTCACGCGATAGGCATTGTTCGACACCAATCCCATCCAGCCGTCGCCGCTTGCGATAGAGCCGCGTGAAGTCCGTCGGATGGTGGGAATGCCGCCATCGGCCAGCCAATGCGTGCCGCCGCCGGTGGCAGCGAGCGGCGGTTTCAGGATCGCATCCGTCGCGCGCATGTCGGCGACTTCTTTCGGATTGAGCGGTCCTGCCGCGGTCACAGCGGTGAGCGTGCCGTCGGTCAGGCGATAGAGACCAAGCTCGTTTGCTTGCGCTGCGCCACGCCACAGGCCGGGCGAGACCTTGTTCAATGTGATCTGCGTTTGCTTGCCCGACGGATATGTCACGCGCACCGGTGCGACGTCCGGCTTCATCGAATGACGTTCGATGGCGATGTCGCCGCCACTTACCGAAGCGGTCAGCCGTTCTTCCTCCAGCTCCGGTTCTTTCATCAGCCAGTGCGCGAGACGGCGCAGCAATTCCGCGTCTGGTCCGCCGCCATCGTAGCCGCGCGCCCATAGCCAGATGTGATCGGAGAGAATTTCCGCAACGCGCCCTTTCTGCACCTGATCCAGAACCAGCAACGGTTTCTTGTCCGGTCCGCTCATCACCGTTTCACCGGCCACGACATTGGCG
Organism: Rhizomicrobium sp.; assembly: GCA_025451875.1. GTDB lineage: Bacteria > Pseudomonadota > Alphaproteobacteria > Micropepsales > Micropepsaceae > Rhizomicrobium. The sequence goes on along the minus strand of JANWJQ010000138.1, from coordinate 11,620 downwards.
CCGATCAAACGGAACCACTTGCCCCAGCTTGCCGGCTTGTCGGGCGCATTGCTGCCGGGGAGATTGCGCGTCACCGGATGGGCAAACCCCACATCGGTCACGTTCGGTTTGAAAGGCTGGGTGATCGTGTCGCCGGTCGGCTGCGCGGGCAGCACCGTCGCCAGCGGCGTGCGGTAGATGCTCTGCGGTCCCGCGAATTCCGGGCCGGACGACACCAGCAACGCGCCGCCGTTCTGCACATAGTTGACGATATTCTCGTAATAGCCGAGCGGCAGGATTCCGCGCTCGCTGTAGCGATCGAAGATCACCAGATCGAACGTACCCAGCTTGCGCAGGAAAAGATCTTCATGCGGGAAGGCGATCAGCGAAAGCTCGTCGATGGGCGTCGCGTCCTGCTTGTCCGGCGGACGCAGGATGGTGAAGTGAACGAGATCGACCGAGGGATCGGCCTTCAGCATCGAACGCCATACCCGTTCGCCCGCATGTGGTTCGCCAGAGACCAGCAGCACGCGCAACCGGTCGCGCACGCCGTTGACGCTCACCACCGCACGGTTGTTCTGCAACGTGAGTTCGGCCGGTCCGGGCTTGGCTTCCAGCTCGATCACGTTCTCGCCGGCATGGGAGACCGGAAGCTGGATATGCGCATCATGGCCCACCGGCACGATGCGGGTGCCGCGATCTATACCGTCGATGCGAATGCCGACTTCGGCGGTCGATCCGCCGCCGGTGCCATAATCGTCCACGCGCAGCGCGATATCGGCAAGCTGGCCCACGATCGCATAACGCGTCGCGCTCAGGATCGAAAGCTTGCGGTCGCGCTCGTCATGCTTGCCGACGATCAGCGCCTGCACCGGCGCGGAGAGCGCGAGCTTGCCGCTCGGTGGCGCGTCGTGCACTTCGCCATCGGTGATGGTAATTGCGCCGGCGATGCGATCCGGCGGCACGTCCGACAAGGTGCCGGTCACGGCGGAGAAAAGCTGTGTGCCGGTATCGTCGCCGGCGTTCCGCGTATCGACGAAGGCCTCGCGCACTTCGAGCGATTTGTCGGCGGAGAGCTGTTTCTTCAACTGTGCCGCCACGGCATCGGCTTCCGCGCGGCGGTTGTTGATATTCATACTCTGCGTGTGATCGACGATGATGGCGGCGACATCCGGCAGCGGTTCGCGCGTCTCATGCACGATGAGCGGATGCGCCAGCGCGGCGATCATCACGGCAAAGGCGAGAGCGCGAGCCCCGGCGCCGCGCGCGCGGCGGGCAAAGCCGTAGATCACCAGCGCCGCGCAAAGAATTCCCGCCGTCCACAACAGCCAGACCGGGATATAGGGCGCGAAGGTGATGGTCAGATGCATCGTTACTTCTCCGTTCGCCGGAGAAGCGCGGGCACATGCACCTGATCGGTCTTGTAGTTGCCGGTCAGCGCATACATCACGACATTGATGCCGAAGCGCACGGCCATTTCGCGCTGACGGTCACCGCCCGGCGACACAGCGACAAGACCGCGGCCCTTGTCGTCGATCGCCCAGGCCGCCGCCCAATCATTGCCGCCGATGATGACGGGCGACACGCCGTCGCCGCCGCGCGCAGGCGCGGGGCCGGCATCGGGATCGGGGGGCGGCAAGGCTTCCACCCAAAGCTTTCCGCCATCCCACCGCCCGGGAAATTCCTGCAGCAGATAAAACGCTTTTGTCAGAACATGGTCCGGCGGCACCGGTTGCAGCGGCGGCATATCCACTTTGCCGAGCAGGCGCTTCAGCGTCTGCTGTCCGGGCGAATCCGCGCCGCGCGATGTGCCGAGCGTCAGGTCGCGCGTGTCGATCAGGATCGTGCCGCCATTGCGCATGTAGTCTGCGATCTTCGACAGCGCCTGCGGCGACAGATCCTTCTCGCGCGGGTCCATCGGCCAGTAGAGCAGGGGGAAGAAGGCAAGATTGTCGGTGTCGAGGTTCACGCCCATCGGATCCTTGGGATCGTAGGACGTGCGCGCATGCAGATAAGCGCCGAGACCTTTCAGCCCTGCAGCGCTCATCGCATCGACATCGGGAACGCCGGTGATGACATAGGCCAGATGCGTATCCAGTGCCGCCTTCATGTCGAAGGCTTCGTCGGCGCGGACATTACCCGGATGGAAAAGCAGAAGCGCGAGCGCCAGAACGCCAAGCCGCGCCAGCAGGCGCTTCGGATCGAAGCCGAATCCGCGCAGCAGCAAGGAGACGACAGCATCGATCAGCAGCAGCGCCAGCGCGAGCGACAGCAGCAACGGCTGCAAGGCGATGGCTGCGGTGCCGGAATAGGCCTGCACCCGCGCGCCAATGGCGCCGAACGGGTTGAGCGTGTCTTTCGCATCCACGGCATTGAGCGCGATTTGCGCGCCTTCGCTGCCATAAAGCCCCGCCGGATGCAGCGGCGACGGTTTGGTCTTGGACAGTTGCGAACCGCGCAATGGCAACGCGTCGGCGGGCGGCTTCATCGCGTGGCCGAAACCGTCCAGCACCGTGTAGGCAGGGAACATCGCATTGGCATCCGTGCCCATGTCGGACGGGCGCGCGCCGCTTGCCAGATCGAGCACGCGATGGAGCATCTCCACATAAAGGCCGGAGAGCGGCAGGCTCGACCATGCCGGTCCTGCCGTCACATGAAAGAGAACGATCCAGCCTTTGCCGTGCGGTGCTGCGGTGACGAGCGGTGTGCCGTCGGTCAGCCGCGCCCAGGTGTGCTCGCCCAGATCGACGGACGGTTCGGCCAGCACCTGTCGCGACACCGTCACTTCCTTGGGAATGGCAAGTCCGCGGAACGGGCTCGCGTCGGGGAACGGCGCCAGATGCTGCGGCTCCGCCCAAGCCAGTGCCCCGCCGAGATAACGACCGCCGCTGCGCAGCTTCACCGGAATGAGATCATCGACATTGTCCGTCATGCGCGCGCCGGCGAAGCGCACCAGCACGCCGCCATTGGAGACGAATTTGGAGATCGTCGTGTAATCCGCTCCTGCAACACGGCCGATATCCGCCAGAACCAGCACGCCGGCATTGTGGGCCAGCGCCTCGTTCACTGAGCCTTTGGTGATGTCGGCAAAGGGCGACAAGGCGCGTTCCAGATAAAAGAGATCGGAGAGCAGTGGCTGATCGCTTTCGGTGTTGCTGGCGGAGACGAGGCCGACGGCGCGCCGTTTTTCGTTGCTGTCGAGCAATCGCGCGGCGCCGGCGCTGTCCTCATTGTCGATGGCAATGCGTGCGGTTTCGTTGCGCACTTCCAGCGGCAGCCGGATTTTCGCGGTGGTTTCGTCCTTGCCATTTGCGAATACGAACGGCGCGCTGGCGAGATTTTCGCCGCGCGGCCCGAGCGCCGACACCGTGCCATGGCGCGCGCCTTGCGTTTCCGCGCGGATCGCGGTGACCAAAAATCCATCGGTGCGGTTTGCTTCCGGCTTCAGCGCAAGTGGAAGGTGGCCTGGCGCATCGGAGAGGATTTTTACGGTGCCGATTTTGGCGAGCTTGCTCGCGGTATCTGCGGCGTCGCCATAATCGAGGCCGTCGCTCAGCCAGACGATCTCCGGCGTGGACGCGAAATGGGTATGCTGGAGCGCGGTTACCGCGCGTTTGCGATCCGGCAGCCAGCTCACGGGCCCAAGCTGCTCGGCCTCCCGCTGCGCGCTCCCGGCATCGAGCAGGCTGATGGGACCTTTGACATTCGCCGTCGGCACGATGGCGACGGGGCGCCCCGTGCGCGACGCGCCGTTCAACGCATCGCTGATCGCCGCTTCGCGATCCTTCCAGGCATGCGCCGCCGTCCAGCCATTGTCGACGAACAGAACCAGCGGCCCATTGCTCAAGGCTTTCGGCGGTCCGCCGATGGAGGGCGCGGCCAGCGCGAGAATGATGAGTGCTGCCGCAATCAGGCGCAGGAGCAAGAGCCACCACGGCGTGCGTGACGGCGTTTCTTCCGTCGCGTTCAATCCGAGCAACAGGCGTAGCGGTGGAAACACGACTCGGCGGGGCGAGGGCGGTGTCACACGCAGCAGGAACCAGATCGCCGGCAGGGCGATCAGTCCCGCAAGGATGAACGGTTCCGCAAAGGTGAGCACGCCAAAGAATGTCATGCGCTACGCAATCCGCATCTTCGCTTCCGCGCCGCCAAGAGCCTCGAACAGCGCGACGAGCGCGATTTCCGGCCGCTTGTCCGTGCGGTGGGCGAGATAGCCCCAGCCCAGGCGGCGCGAAAGATCGCGCAACGTCTCCGCATGGGCGCGAAAGCGCGCGCGGTAGGCACCTTGCATCGTTTCCACGCGGCCGAAGATTTCGCTTTGCCGTCCGGCCGGCGATTCAAACCGCGTGCGGCCCTGGAATGGAAAATCCTCTTCCGCCGGGTCGATGATGTGGACGAGCTGTCCGCTCAATCCCGCGCGCGCTAGGCGGCGCAGCGTGTTTTCGATTTCGCCCAGCGGCGAGAGGAAATCGCTGAACCATACGAAGGTGGAATTTTTCGACACCGGCGCGTCCGGCGGCAGCGATTCGTCCGCCTGCTGCTCGATCAACTCATGCGCGACACGGTTGAGCGCGGCACGTCCGGTCGAAGGCGCGCGTCCGTCGCCATAGAGCGCGATGCGTTCGCCGCCTTTTATGAGAAGCGAGCCCAGCGCCAGCGTCAGCACACTCGCGCGGTCGATCTTGGTGGTGTCGGAATAATCCGATTTGAACCGCATGCCCGCGGAGCCGTCGCGCCACAGCCATACGGCTTCCGCCGCTTCCCATTCGCGCTCGCGCACGAAAAGATGCTGCGACTTTGCCGATTGCCGCCAGTCGATGGCTGTTGAGGCATCTTCCGCCTGGAAGCGCCGGAACTGCCAGAAATTCTCGCCCATGCCGGATTTGCGCCGTCCATGCACGCCGAGCGAAATCACAGATGCGAGACGCTCCGCCGCCACCAGAAGCGGCGGCAACCCCGCCGCGATCTGCTCGGCGCTGTCGCGCAGGCGCGTTTGGTCAGCGGTCAAAGAATGCTCCGGCACAGCCGGTCGATCACATCGGTGATCGTGGTGCCTTCCGCGCGGGCGGAAAAGTTCAGCGCCATGCGATGACGCAGCACGGGATGGGCCAGCGCGACCACATCGTCCACGCTCGGTGCGAAGCGGCCTTCGATCAACGCCTTGGCGCGCACGGCCAGCATGAAGGCCTGCGACGCGCGCGGGCCGGGGCCCCAGGAGATGAACTGGCGAATATCGCTCGCGCCGCCTTCATCGGGCCGCGCGCCGCGCACCAGTTTCAAAATCGCATCGACGACCTTTTCGCCGACGGGCAGCCGCCGCACGATGCCTTGCGCTTCCATCAGCACATTCGGCGTGCAGACGGCCTTCAGATGTTCTTCTTCGCCGAATGTCGTGGCGAGCATCATCTTCCTTTCGGATTCCGGATCGGGATAGCCAACATCGATCTGCAAAAGAAAACGATCGAGTTGTGCTTCGGGCAGGGGATAAGTGCCTTCTTGCTCCAGCGGGTTCTGCGTCGCGAGCACATGGAACGGCTTGGGCAGATCGTAACGCTGGCCTGCCACCGTGACGTAACGTTCCTGCATGGATTGCAGCAGCGCCGATTGCGTGCGTGGGCTGGCGCGGTTGATTTCGTCCGCCATCAGAAGTTGCGTGAACACCGGGCCGTTAATGAAACGGAATGCGCGCTTGCCGGAGTCTTCTTCCAACACTTCGGAGCCGACGATATCGGCCGGCATGAGATCGGGCGTGAACTGGATGCGCTTCCAGTCCATGCCGAGCACGATGCCCAGCGTTTCGACCAGCTTGGTCTTCGCCAGACCCGGAACGCCGATGAGAAGGCCGTGTCCACCCGCCAGCAACGTCACCAAGGTCTGGTCGATCACAGCGCGCTGGCCGAAGATCACCTTGCCGACGGTCTCGCGCACATGACCAAAAATCGCGCCGGCTTTTTCGGCCTGCGCGACGGCGGCGCTGTCGTCGGTCATCGTTTGCGTATCGGTCATGAAATCAAATCCGTAAATCGTGCGCGGTTGCCGGGCCGGGGCGCAAACGCCTATCTTCGAATCCGGCGCGCGGGGCCTTCCGTTAAGAGCCTATGTTGCACCGCCTAGGCCAGCGCGCAACCGGCCCCTCGCCCCATGGCTAAAGGCGAAAAAGCACAACGCCGTGAGGCGGATAAAGGATGATTTATGGCGGGTGATTTCACCCTCGGACTGGCAAGCTTGCAGCGGGAAACCGCCGCGGGGCGCGGCCTGCCGCCGGTGGAGAAATGGCACCCCGCCCATTGCGGCGACATCGACATCCGCATCGCGCGCGACGGCACCTGGTTCCACGAAGGAACGCCGGTGGGTCGCCGCGAACTCGTGCGGTTGTTCTCGACGATCCTGCGCAAGGATGGCGACGATTACGTGCTCGTCACGCCGGGCGAGAAGATGCGCATTGTCGTTGAAGACGCGCCGTTCCTCGCCGTGTTGTTGCGCGCTGAAGGCGAGGGCAAGAAACAGAAACTGATTTTCACCACCAATGTCGGCGACGAAACCACCGCGGGCTCGGAGAATCCCATTCGCGTGGAGATCGATCCCCAGACGCGCGAGCCGTCACCTTATGTGCATGTGCGGCGCGGACTTGAGGCGAAGATTTCGCGGCCGGTCTATTATCAGCTTGCCGAACTTGCCGTGCCCGGTGAAGGCGAACAGGCGGGTAAGCTTGTGCTCTGGAGCGATGGCGTGGCGTTCGCGTTGGGCGAACCTGTATGAGCGCCGCCTCGCCCGAACAACTGGCTGCGCGCATTGCGGAGAAGGATTTCGCGCTGCTGCGCACGCGGCTTCTTGCGGACGCGCCGGAGTTCAAGGTCCATCCCGCGCGCAGCGATTACGACTTCAATCCGGAATTCCGCCGGCGGGCAGGCGAAGTCCAGTTGACGCCTGCCGCCGTGCTGATGCCGATCGTCGCCAAGCCGGTGCCGACGGTTCTGTTCACGCAGCGCACCGCAAATCTCACGCGGCATGCAGGGCAGGTGAGCTTCCCTGGCGGCCGCGTGGACCCTACGGATGAAACAGCGCTCGCCACAGCGTTGCGCGAGACGCATGAAGAAACCGGCATCACATCAGACTTCGTCACCGTCGCCGGCTTCATGGAAGGCTACGAGACGGGCACGGGTTTCGCGATCCTGCCGGTTGTCGGCGTTCTGCGCGAGGGCTTCACGCTCATGCCCAATCCGGCGGAGGTGAATGAGATATTCGAAGTGCCGCTCGCCTTCCTGCTCGATCCCAAGAATCGCGAACGCCAGAGCCGTGAATGGCAGGGGCAGAAACGCGAATTTTATGCCTTCAATTACGGTTCGCATTATATATGGGGCGCGACGGCCGCCATTCTGGTGAACTTCGCCGAAAGATTTGCAGGCCTATGACGAAGCTGGAGCCTCAAAAAAATCCCTGGATGACAAGTGCGGAAACGCGCGCGGTTCTGGATGCGCTGGGGGAAGCACGCTTCGTTGGCGGTGTCGTGCGCAACGCGTTGCTGGGCCGCGACGTATCGGACATCGACATCGCAACGCCGCTCACGCCGGATGAAGTCACAAAGAAACTCGCAGCCGCGAAGCTGAAAGCGGTGCCGACGGGCATTGAACACGGCACGGTCACCGCAATCTCAAACGGCCGTCCTTATGAAGTGACGACGTTGCGGCGCGATGTGTCCACTGATGGGCGCCGCGCCATTGTCGCCTTCACGAAGAACTGGGCGGAAGACGCGCAGCGGCGTGACTTCACCATGAACGCGCTCTACGCCGATGCGGCAGGCGAAGTGTTGGACACGGTTGGCGGTGTCGCCGATCTGAAGGCGGGACGTGTGCGTTTCGTCGGCGATGCCACGACGCGCATCCGCGAAGATTATCTGCGTATCCTTCGTCTGTTTCGTTTCCATGCCTGGTACGGCAAAGGCGGACTGGATTCCAAAGCGTTGCACGCCGCCGCTGCCGAAAAAGCCGGTCTGGCGCAGCTTTCCGGCGAGCGCATCGCCAGGGAGATGCTCAAGCTGCTCGCTGCCGAAGATCCTGTTCCGGTCCTGCGTGCCATGGCGGCGTCCGGAATTTTAAGTGAAGTCTTGCCGGGCGAACTCAACATCGCGCGGCTGGAACGCCTCGTTGCGATCGACGCCAACAATTTCTTCCCACCCGATGCCATCCTGCGGCTTGCGGCGCTGTTGCCGGATCGCGCCGCAGCCGCGCATGAGATCGCGGATCGCTGGAAGCTCTCCAACGCGGATCGTGACCGTCTCGCCGATCTCGGCGGCAACACCGACAAGATCGTTTCTTATCTGTCGATCAAGGAAGTGCGCAAGCTGCTCTACAGACTGGAGATCGCGCGCTTCAAGGATCGCGTCTTCCTGAAATGGGCGGAAGATCCCAAAGAAACCAATTTCATCCAGTGGCGCGCGCTGTTGGCGATGGCCGATGCGTGGCAGCGCCCGAAATTTCCGCTCGATGGCGGCAATGTGATGGCGGCGGGCGTGCCGCAGGGACCGTTGATCGGAAAAATCCTCGACGAAGTCGAGGAGTGGTGGATCGATTCCGATTTCATCGAGGATGAGTTCTCGCTGGCGGAACGGTTGAAAGCCGTGGTGCAGGCGAAAATCTGATGCTCGAAGTTCTCGATTCCATCTCGGTTCCCGGCAATCCCGAAAAGCCGAATGACGATGCCTTCGCGCATATCGACCGCGCGGCTGTCGTCATGGACGGCGCGACCGGGCTGGGCGATTCCCTCATGCCTGGCAAAAGCGATGCCGCATGGCTGGCCGCGTTCGGCGCGCGGCGGCTGATGGCCTATGCGCGTGACGGCGCGAGCCCGCGCGAGGCTGTTGGCGCGGCATTGTTCGATGCGCAAACCTCGTTCGAAGCGCTGCGCAAGCGTCCTCCCGCCGACACCTGGGAAACGCCTTTCGCTTCGATGATGTTCATTGGCGAAGACACTCAAGGCATCGAAGCGTTGTGGTTCGGCGATTGCGCCGCGCTGGTGAAACGGCCCGACGCTCCGGTCGAGATCGTCGGCGATGCGTTGGAGAAACGCCGGAACGAAGCGAAACGCGTTGCGCGTCTTGCGGAAAAGCACAAGCTATCACCGGCCGCGGGCGTCAATCGTCCGGAATATCTCGAAGCACTTCGCAAGGCGCGCAATTTCGTCAACAGGGACGGACATTGGGCATTCGGTCCTGATGTTCGCGCAGCCGAGCATGTTTCTGGCAAACAGATCTTAGCGCCGAAAGGCACGGTGCTGCTTCTGTGCAGCGACGGTTTTCTTGCGCTTGCCAGCGATTACGATGCTTACGATGCCGATGCCCTCGCCGCTGCCGCGCAATCGAAAGGCTTGACGGTGCTTTGCAAAGAACTCCGCGACGTTGAAAAGGACGATCCGGAAGGCCGGAAATTTCCGCGCTTCAAGACGAGTGATGATGCAACGGCGCTTCTGCTGCGCGTTGCCTAGAGCGCGTGATGCGCGATCTCGTGCGCGCCGTCCCAGATCATGCGCAGCGCGACATAGAACACGATGATCAGGCCCGCATAGTTGATCCACGGATGCTTGCGCAGCAGCTTGGCGATCATGGATGCCGCAATGCCCATCATGGCGATGGAAAGCACCAATCCGATCGCCAGCACCCACACATGCTCGCGCGCCGCGCCGGCGACGGCCAGAACATTATCCAGCGACATGGAGATGTCGGCGACCACGATATGGCCGATCGCCTTGCGCACGCCCTTGTCGTCAAGGGGCGGCCGCGCCTTGGGATGATCGGTGCCGCCTGTGGTGATGGTGTGATGGCCGACTTCGTCTTCGTGGCCTTCCTTGATGTCGCGATAAAGCCGCCACGTCACCCAGAGAAGAAGAATGCCGCCCGCGAACATCAGGCCGATGATGGCGAGCAACGTCGCGGTTAACGTCGCCAATATGATGCGGATGACGACGGCGGCGGCGAGGCCCCAGAAGATCACCCGGGCGCGCTGCACCGCGGGAACCCGCGATGCGGCCATGCCGATCACCACCGCATTGTCGCCCGCGAGCACGATGTCGATCAGGATCACCTGAAGCAGCGCGACCGTCGCGGGAGAGAGCAGGTGAAGATCGAACAATCAGGCCTCGGATGGATATGTGCGGTTTATGGCCAGCGGGCTTCGGGGGGCATACTCATCAGGATCGCTTCGACATTGCCGCCGGTCTTCAGGCCGAATTGAGTCCCCCGGTCGTAAAGCAAATTGAACTCCACATAGCGGCCCCGGCGCACCAATTGGTGCTCACGTTCCGCTTCCGTCCAGGGTTGGCCCATCCGTTTCCTTACGATGTGGGGATAGACCTCCAGAAATGCCAGTCCCACCGCGCGGGTAAACGCGAAATCGGCCTCCCAGTCGCCGGTATCCATATGATCGTAGAAAATGCCGCCCGCACCGCGTGGTTCGCCGCGGTGCGGCAAATAGAAATACTCATCGCACCATTTCTTGTAGCGCGCGTAGTAATCCGCGCCGTGGGCATCGCAGGCGCGCTTGAGCGCGGCGTGGAACGCACGCGCATCCTCGTCATTCAGAAACATCGGCGTCAGATCGGTGCCGCCGCCGAACCAGGCCGTCTCAGCCGCCATGAAATGACGGGTGTTTATGTGGACCGCCGGCACATGCGGGTTTTGCATATGCGCGACAAGCGAGATGCTGCTGGACCAGAAATGCGGATCCTTGTCCGCGCCTTTGATCGTCTTCGCCATCTCCGGCGAGAAGGTGCCGTTCAGATTGGTGGACGTCATCACCGCGATCTTTTCGAACACCCGGCCCTTCATCACGCTGATCACGCCGCCATCGTCGGCACGAAGCCCGCCGGGACGTGTCCACGGCTTGCGCTCGAACCGGCCCGGCGGCAAATGTGAAAGCTGGCCGGAATATTCATCTTCGATTTTTTCGAATTCGGCGATGATGCGGTCGCGCAGTTCCTGAAACCAGGCGCGCGCGCGGGTCTTGTGTTCTTCGTTGACGGTGGTGTTCACGGGAAACCCTTGGTCTGTCGCAACGCTTCCCCCACTACCATCGCGGCGGCCTGTGCCACATTGATGGAACGCAAACCCGGCCGCATCGGTATCCGCAGCCTTGCGTCCACGGCGTCGTGAACAGCCTGCGGTACACCGGCGCTCTCGCGTCCGAGCAAAATCGTGTCGTCCGGCGAAAACGCGAAACCGGTGTAGGGATCGGCGCCTTTGGAGGTCAAGAGAACGAGGCGCCCTGCGCCGTTCTGTCTGTGACTTTCGCAAAACCGCGTCCAGCTCGCGTGGCGAACGATGTCCGCCGATTCGACGTAATCCATGCCGGCTCGCTTCAGCCCCCTGTCGCTGAACAGGAACCCGCAGGGCTCGATGATATCCACAGCCACGCCGAGGCAGGCGCCGAGGCGGATGAGGGCACCGCAATTTTGCGGAATATCGGGTTCGTAAAGGGCTATGCGCATCGGGGCTCGTTTATGGCTCAAGGCTCGGAGGAATCTGGCATTTTATGCGTCATCGTGCCGCAAGACCCTCCAAATTCGCTTCTCTATTTTACGCCCGCATTCGATGGTGCGTCCGGTGAGTCCGGGGGTGGCGCATCCAACTTGTCCCGCCGCCCGGGCGCCT
>JANWJQ010000137.1 GCA_025451875.1 Rhizomicrobium sp. | reverse complement strand
TTGGCGTTGCCCACGATGGTGACCGAGTTCGGACCGAGGAACGGGAATTGGAAGTTGTTCCATTTCTCGTAATAGAACGCGCCGTTGAAACGCACATGATTATCGTCCCAACTCGTCTTCCAGCCGAGTTCATAATTGTCGAGCGTGTCAGGCTGATATGCGGGCAGTACGATATGCGTGATCGGATCGTACACGCGATTGGCGCCGCCCGGCCGGAAGCCGGTGGAATAGGTCGCATAGACAAGCTTGTCGTCGGTGACTTTCCAGGTGAGGTTGGCCTTGTAAGTCTCGCCGTTCCCCTTGGCGCGTGAATCGAGATCCGTACAAGGGCCGGCGTCCACCGATGTCGGTGCAAAGCAACGCGAGGTTTCATAACTGTTGAAGCCGTAAAAGCCCTTCAACGAGTTATCGTACTTGTACAAACGGATACCGCCCGTCGCCGTCAGAGCCGGCGTGATGTCGAACGATGCTTCGCCAAAGAGCGCGTAGTCCTTGTCGACGCGATATTCGTCCGTCAGCCAGAGCGTATCCGGCCAGCCGGTAACATGCATCGTCGGCTGTCCCGAGCCCGGATCGGCAAGGCCGGGGATCACGTAATCCTGCACGATCGCGTGTGTCTGCTTTTCATAGAACGCGCCAAGGGTGTAGCGGAAACGATCGTCCGTCGGCGAAGCCAGACGCAATTCGTGGCTTTCTTTTGTGAAGTGATCGTTGCCTATAATCCGCTGCGTCGGATCGATGCGATGGCCGGCGTTATCGTAGAAGTTGACGTAGGATGGATAGGTCTGGTCGTACCAGAAGGTGTAGTCCGTATAGTCGGCGGCGGAGTGGACTTTGCGGTCCATGTAGGAACCGGCATAGGTGAGATCGAGATTGCCGATCTTGCCCTGCACCGTCAGGCCCGCCTGATACCACTTGTCGTGAACGTATTCCGGCAGGAAGTGCTGCACCTGCAGATCGCCCACCGAGGGGTCGTAACCGAAAATGCCGTCGGTATTTTCGGTCTGGGCCATTATGGTCGGTGTGATCGTCCAGTTCTGGTTCAGATCGATTTCCAGCGCGGCGCGGGCGCCCAGCTTGTTGACCGTGTTGTAGTTGTTCTTGGTGTGGCCGGCATTGTCGATAGTCATCGAAGTGCCGTCAGTGAAGTTATAGGTGCGCGTGCCGTGCACATTGTCGATATAGCCCGCGTCATGCTCGTCCCACGCCACGATGCGGATGGCGGCGTTGTCGGCGATCGGGATGTTGACCATGCCGTGCCCGCCATAACCGATGCCGCCGTGATCGACGGAGTTCACATCCAGGTCATAGCTCGCCGCGAATCCGTCGGTGTCCGGCTTGTTGGAGATGATGCGCACCACGCCCGATTCCGCGCTGGCGCCATAGAGCGTGCCTTGCGGACCGGAGAGCGCTTCGACGCGCTGCACGTCATAGGTCGGAATATCGAGCGTGCCATTGATGGTGGTGATCGGCGCTTCGTCGAAATAGACGCCCACGGTCGGCACCGGGCCGGAGTGGTTGCCGTTCTGGTCGCTGGCGATGCCGCGCATGTTGATGTTCGAGAAACCCGGACCGCCATTGCTGCCCTGGCCGCTGACCGCATAGGTCACGTTCGGCATATAGAGCGCGAAATCGGTGAAGCTGTTGAGATGAAGATCCTGGAGCTTCTGCGCGGTGATCGCCTGCACCTGCATCGGAACCTTCTGCAGATCTTCCGAACGCTTTTCGGCCGTGACCACCACTTCTTCGATACCGCTGCTCTGCGCGCGAGCCGGAACGCCGGCGAGCATGGTGGACGCCAGAAGCGCCGGACCGATCGCATAACGCATGGAAGTTTTCACTGACAGAAGACGACGCATGATAGTGCCCCTCTAAACGGAAAGCCCGGCCGGCGCCCGCAACGCCAGCTCCCCGGGGAATCCCGTATTTTATGATGTTATTGTGAAACCGGGTTTTCGCCGCCGTCAATGCTCGTTTGCTGCGTCGCCGCAAAGGAGTTCGGGACTGTGTTCAAAATACCGGCACGTCCGGATAGGCGGTCAGGACCGGCCCCAGCGCGGATTTCAGCGGTCCGAGCCAGGGTTCATAGTTCTGCCAGTGTTCCACCGCGTCCTTGAATATGGGGCGGCGGACCTGCTCCGAGCTCGCGGTGCGCACCGCGCGGTCATTTTCATAGAACCGCAGGCAGGCGTCCTCGAACGGCAGCGCGCAATAATCGAGAAGCCGGCGCGTCTCGCCTTCCGGATCGGCAACCATGTTCTCGTAGATCACGCGATGGACGCGGCCGGGCATGACGGCGTCGTAGTGGGCCATCAGCGCCACATAGTCCGCATAATAATGTCCGACATCCTCAAGGCCGTAGGCGAAGCCCTGCCCGCGCGCGAAATGCTGCTTGAAGCAGGAGAAGGCGCAGCCAAGCGGGTGGCGGCGCGCGTCGATGATCCTGGCGTTTGGCAGGATCAGATGAATGAAACCGGCGTGGAGAAAATTGTTCGGCATCTTGTCGATGAAGAACGGGCGACCCAGCTTGCGGTGAATGCGCGTCCGTTCGAGATATTCATCGCCGAGCTCCTTGAACCGATGCGAAGGCAGTGTCTCGACCACTTCGGGATAGGTGGCTTCGGCATCCTTCTTATTCCAAGGCCCAAGGCTGCGCGAAATCTGCCCGATGTCGTGCAACTCCATCGTGCCTTCGACCTGCGAGTGGCTGGACAGGATCTGTTCGATCAGCGTGGAGCCCGAACGCGGCAGGCCGACGATGAAGACCGGATCTGGTGCGGCTGATCCTCCGCCTTCATGCGCCGCGATGAAAGCGCGGTTGAATACCGTCTTCAAACGCTGCGAAAACGTATTCGTCTGATCGGCGTGGTACGGAAGGCTCTTGCGGCGCAGCGCATTGGCTTTCTGATAGTGCTCGAAGGACGGCGCGTACTCACTGGCGTCTTCGAGCGCTTTGCCCAGCGCGAAATCCAGATGGAAACGGTCTTCGTCGATAAGATCGGTGCGCGCCAGCTGTGCGCGCATCGCGGCGACGTCGTCCGGCGTAAAGCGGAAAGTCTTCAGATTGGCGAGACTCCAATAAGCCTCGCCCAGACTGGGAAGCTGCGCGATGGCATGGCGATAAGCGGCGATGCTCTCGGCCTGACGGCCGGTCGTCTTCAAGACGTGGCCGTAGCTCATCCATGCTTTCGGCTGATGAGGATGAGTCTTCAACAGTCCTTTGAAGGTCTTGATTGCCTCTTCATATTCCCCAACGAGACTGAGCGCGGCCGCCTTGATCGCCTTGTAGCCAGGGTTGCGCGGATCCTCGGCAAGCAGAATGTTGGTCTGCGCGATCGCCGCTTGCGGCTTGCTGTTGCGATAGAGAACCGAGGCATAGTTGTTGCGCGCCGCACTGAAGCTGGGCGCCAATTCCAGGCAGCGCGCGAGCAGCTTCTCCGCATCTTCATAGCGGTTCAGACGTGCGGCCACTTCCGCCAGCATGCGGATCGCGGAGATGTCCGTCGGATTGAGCTTGAGAAATCCGCGCAGCATCCGTTCGGCAACGGCAAGCCTGTTCTCGCGCAGTGCGGCAGCCGCTTCCAGCAATTTGGGATCGTTGACCGAGGCTTCGAGGTGATGCGCATAAGCCGCGTCTGCGCCTTCGCTGTCGCCGGCGAGAGTCTTCTCGTCGCCCAGCGCGCGCCAGGCGCGCGCATGTTTGCCGTTGATGCGTGTGGCCTGCGTCAGCGCCGCAATGGCCGCCTTGCTGTCTCCCAGATCGGATAGAGCAAGCCCCAGTTCGACACGCGCGTCAGCAGAATTCGGGATCGCCTTCACCAGCGGCTTCAGAAGATCGCGCGCCTGCGCCGCCTCACCCTGCATCCGGAGCGCGGAGGCGAGAAGGAAAATCGCCTGTGCATGCCCTGGCGCAGCCTTCAGGATTTCGCGCGCCTGCTCGGCGGCAAGATCCGGGCGCGGACCAAGCATCTTGGCGGCTTGTGCCAGCGCGGCTGCCAGAGTTCCCGTTTGTTCGGTGGTATCGCCCATCACCGGATCAAAGGTGCGTGGCCCGAGCCGTGTCAACCGGGATGGGCTATAGTGAGCGCCTCACAAGGGAGGAAAGTATGAAAACGACAATGTTGGCTTTGGCCGCAGGGCTCTCGCTGATCGCGGTGCAGGCCAGTGCGGACGTGAAAGGCCAGATCGTGAATGCCGAAACCCATGCAGGTCTTGCCGCGAAAGCGACGGCGATCGACGGCGTCCACATGCATCTGCATCACGCGCTGAACTGTCTGGTCGGCCCAGGCGGGGCGGGATTCGACGCCAAGCAGATGAATCCCTGCGCGCACAGCGGCAACGGCGCGATTCCCGACAGCACGGATGCGGCGAAGAAGAAATCGCTGCAGGCCGCCGCGGATAAAGCGGCAAGCGGAATTGCCGCCACCGATCTGGCGACTGCGCAGAAAGACGCCAGTGAAACAGAGGCGATGCTCAAGCCGCTGGAATAGTCATCCCGTTGGCATTTCGTCGGCGCCGATGCGATAGGCGCCGTCGAGCCACGCCACGATCTCGCGCGCGCCCGGATGATCGAACGCATCGTACTGGGCGCGCAGCTTGGCCACGCGCTCGCCCAGACGATCCAAACCGGCATCGTTCAAGGTCAGAAGATCGCCCTGCACTCTCAACGCGAGATCCTTTCCCAATACCGCCGTCGCCGCGCGCAGGAATGCCGCGCCATATTCATAGTCCGCGCCTTTCGCATAAGATTCGGCGAGCGTCAGCGCGGGAATGCGCGACAGCACGGGCTGCAACGCCGGATTAACCGCGTGCGCCGAGACATGCGCGGCGTTCGAGCCGGGGCGGCCCGTGAATCCGCGCAGGTGCAGGAATTGAGACATACGCGGGCCGTCATTCACCGGGTAGTTGTCCCACAGGAACGGCTTGCGATGAAGTTGCTCGCCGACACGCTTCAGATGGCCGGGGCTGAGTTCGCGCGAGCAGACCTCCTCGCCGGTCCAAAAAATCTCGATCTTCGGATCGAGAAGTTTGCCGAAATCTTCCAGGTAGTTTTGTGGGCGCTGACCGAAGATGCGATCGAGCAACGGATCGTCCGTGTAGTAGGTCGGACATACGATCAGCCGCGTGGCTTTGCTGTGCACTTTCACAAAATGCGAAATCTCGGCCTGGTTTTTCGCGAGGTTCGGAAGATCGCCGCGCATGTCGTCGAACAACAGCGCCAGATCGTCGAGACCGATGGCGTCAAGCGCCGCCAGCTTGTTCGCAAGGCGCTTGCGTTCATCGGCGTTGAAATCGCGGAAGATATTGAGCGGGCTGAGGCCCACGCCGAAACGCACGCCCAGCGAACGGCAATGCGCCGAGAGCGTCTTCAATTCATCGAATTCTTCGCACGGATGATCCTCCGCCCAGCGGTCGCGCAGGAAGTGATCGAACTTGGGCGCGTACAGATAGAAGTCATAACCATGCGGCTTCAGGAAGGTGACGGTCTCCGCGCGGGCCTGCCAGCTCCACGGTTTTCCGTAATATCCCTCGATAATTCCAAGCTGAACGTTCATGCGCTGCCTTACTGAACCACTTAAACATTGCCCGCCCGCGCGCTTTTCGCAAACATGGCGCGTTCTGGGGAGGACGGGCCGCGCGCCCGTGAAGCACCATGAAACCTTTCACGACCATCGCAGCATTGCTGTTTCTGCTCGTCGCCGCCGCACACGCCTGCAGGGCCTATATGGGATGGGCAATCGTCGCCGGCCCTTATGACGTTCCTATGTGGGTGAGTTATGGCGGTGTGATCGTTCCGCTGATCCTCGCGATCATGCTGTTCCGCGAAGCACGTAGCTAGATCGTCGGCGTCGTCGCGACGTTTGCCGAGAGGCACATCGCAAGGCGCTTGCGCAAATCGCCGATAAACCAGCGTCCCGCTTTGCCCGGCGGGCGGCCACGGTCGTACACGACGTGCAGCGGCAGTTCGAGATCGGCGCGGTCTTTCAGTTCAAGCTCTTTCAACCGTCCCGCGCGGATGTGCTCACCGACCATGTGCCTGGGCATGTTGCACCAGCCGAAACCGGCGAGAAGAAACTCCAGCCGCGTGTTCAGATCGGCAAAGCGCCAAATGTGCAGGCTGACGATGCCACCGCGCAGATTCTGGCTGAGCGGCGTGCGGTCGGTGAGAACAAGCTGCACATATTGTTCGAGCGTGTGCCGCTCCAGCGGCGCTTTTTCTTTTGCGAGCGCATGTGTGGCCGCGACCACTGGGATCATGCGGATCGCCGTCATCGGCTCCCATTCCAGGTCGTTGGATTGCGCGGTCGATAGCGGCGAGTAGATGCCTAGCCGTGCAACACCATCACGAAGCCTTTGTTCGGCAGCGCCCAACCCCTCCGTGAACAGCGTGACACTGACGTTCGGAAATTCTTTTCCGAACTCGCGCAGCGTTTCCATCAGCACGACATTGGGAAACATGGAATCGACTGCCAGTGTCAGTTCCGGCTCGATATTGTCGGCGATGCTTGTCGCGCGGGCGCGCAACGCTTCGGCACCGTGCACGAGTCCATAGGCATCCTGCAGCAGCACACGCCCGGTTTCATTCAGCTTGGGTGTTTTCGCCTCGCGGTCGAACAGCTGGACGCCGAGCGTGTCTTCCAGCGACTGGATAGACTGGCTGATGGCGGACTGGACCCTGCCCAGCTTGCGGGCGGCAGCGGAGAAGCTGCCCGTCTCCGCCACGGCGATCAAAGCGCGCATCTGGTCGAGGGTGAGCCGGTCCAGCATCTATCTGTTTTTCTGATGAAACTCGACAATATTTGGCCGATTGTTCTGATGGTTATATTCCCCACATCCTCCCCAGACAACAACTGGAGAGAACCAAAATGCTCAAACTCGCAGACAAACCCGTCGAAACCGCCGCCATTAGCGATGCCGCGTTGGACCAGATCTTCCGCGAAGCCCGCACCCACAATTTTTGGCAGGACAAGCCGGTCCCCGAAGCGCTGCTCCGCGAAGCCGTCGATCTGGCCAAGATGGGCCCGACCAGCGCCAACACCCTGCCGGCCCGCATCGTTTTCGTGCGTTCGCCAGAAGCAAAGGCGAAACTCAAGCCCGCGCTGATGGAAGCCAATGTCGAGAAGACGATGGCTGCCCCCATCACCGCGATCGTCGCGCATGACAACAAGTTCTTCGACCATGCGCCACGGCTGTTCCCGCAGGCGGATATCCGTCCATGGTTCAGCGGAAATACCGAATTCGCTGAGCGCACCGCATTCCAAAACGGCACCTTGCAGGCCGCCTATCTGATCCTGGCGCTGCGTTCGCTTGGCCTGGATACGGGTCCGATGACGGGCTTCAACAATGCCGCCGTCGATGAAGCCTTTTTCCCGAATAGCGATGTGAAATCGAACATCCTCATCAACATTGGCTATGGCGACGCTACGAAAGCCTTCCCGCGCAACCCGCGGTTCGCCTTCGACGAAATCGCGCGCTTCGCCTGACGCTTAAAAGCGGATTGCGTGCCCCCAAGCGCATACCGCTCGCGGGGTGCCGGTTAGCCTCTCCAGCCCGGCACCCCGCATTTCCTTTTTCCTACCCCAGTTGCCCGCATTTCCTTTTCCCCACCCCAGTTGCGGAAACCGCGACCTTTTGCGCATGATAAGGGTTAAGCGCCCCTACCCCATGCCGGAAGGTTTGGGGCGCCCAGCGGAATGGCGCCCCGGCAGGTTTATCGGCTTCATCATGGCAAACTTCGACAACAGCAGTTCGCGTCCCCTTGCACAGGCTTCGGTGAAGGGAACGGTTAAATGGTTCAACTCCACAAAAGGCTACGGCTTCATCACGCTGGAAAGCGGCGATGATGCATTCTGTCACGCATCCGCGCTTGCGGCTGCGGGACAGCAGAACGTCCCGCAAGGATCGACCGTGGTTGTCGATCTGCAGGATTCACCGCGCGGTCTTCAGGTGACGACGGTGCATAGCGTCGATCTATCGACGGCAGATCCCACACCCTCGCGCGGTCCAGGTGGCGGCGGTGGCCGGCGCGATCGTTTCGGCGGCGGCGGCGGCGATCGCTTTGGCGGCGGAGATCGTTTCGGCAGCGGCGGTGACCGGTTTGGCAGCGGCGATCGTTTCGGCGGCGGTGATCGTTTCGGAGGAGGCGACCGCTTCGGCGGCGGAGATCGTTTCGGCGGCGGTGACCGGTTCGGGGGCGGCGGCGGATTTCGCGACCGCGACAATGGCCCCTCCGGTCCCATGGTCGATGGCAAGGTGAAGTTTTTCAACGACCAGAAGGGCTTCGGCTTTGTCATGTCAGAACAAGGCGGACAGGACGTTTATTGCCATGCCAGCGCCCTGCGCCGGTCGGGCCTTTCGGTCCTCGCCCCCGAGCAGCGCATTCGCTACTCGACCCGCCAAGGGAACAAAGGCGTCGAAGTCGACCGCATCGAGCTGATCTAGGCAGCCCTCTAATTTCACACCCCGCATTGCGCGCAACGATGAATTGCGCGCAATGCGTGCCTTTTCACCTTGAACGGTAAGGTTTTAGCCATATATAGCCCCGATCTATATCGGACCAATATAGATGGGTCTTGGGGCATATGGACGTTCGCACGATCTGCTTGGGAATTCTCTCCCGTGGCGACGCCACCGGGTATGAGATCAAGAAGCTGTTTGACGACGACGGCTATCAGCATTTCGTCGAAGCCAGCTTCGGCTCCATCTATCCCGCGCTGAGCCGCCTGACCCAGGAAGGTCTCGTCTCGGTCCGCTCCGAAATTCAGGAAAAGCGCCCGGACCGGAAGGTCTATTCAATCACCGAGGCTGGCCGCAAAGCCTTCCTCGGCTCGCTGCTGAAGCCACTGCCGGAAGACAGGCACCGCTCGCCCTTCGTTTTCGCGATGCTTTTCTCACATTTAATTCCCCATCCCCGTGTTGTGGAGATGCTCGATACCTATATCGAGCAAAGCGAGACGAAGCTGGCGCAGCTGATGGAGCCGAAACCGCAGCCGCTGCCGGAAGGAGAGCGCTTCGTCACGGGGTTTGGACGGGCCGTTTACATCGCAATGGTGAATTACCTCCGCCAGTACCGGGCGGAGCTTAAGGGTGACGCGGCAGAAGCCGCGGAGTGACAGGGGCGCACGCAATATGTTTCGTAATTTCATCGACGGTCTTCGCAATTGGTGGGCGGCGCATCAGCCGGCGTTCTGGAGCCGCCTGAGCCCGGCCTACCGTTCGGCGCTCGTCATTCTTGTTATTGTCGTCGTGTGGATCGCCTCCGGCGTTCTGACCGGCTCGCGGGACAATGGTCCCGCACAGGCCAAGACGAACGATACGCCGCGCGTGCAGGTGGCGCTGCTCGATCAGGTCAGCCGCAACGCGACGATCACCGTGCGGGGCCGCACACAAGCCCTCCATGCCGTCGATATCAAGGCCGAAGTCGAAGGTTCGGTGCAGGCGCTGCATTTCGAGCGCGGCGATCATGTGAAGAAGGGCCAGGTGCTCTGCGAGATCAAGACGAACGATCGCGCCGCAAAGCTCGATCAGGCGCGCGCGATGGTGGCGCAGACCGAAAAGCAACACGACGTCGATCTCGATCTGGCCAAGAACGGCTTTCGCTCGAAGATCCAGGTGGCGACATCCGCCGCGCAGCTTGAAGCCGCACGCGCCTCGCAGCGCTCGATGGAAATCCAGCTTGCCAACACCAGGATGGTCGCGCCGTTCGATGGCATCGCGGACGACCGTTATGTCGATGTCGGCGATTACATGCGCGTCGGCGACAAGTGTGCGCTCGTCATCGCGCCGGAGCCCTTCCTCGCGATCGGCACCGTGTCCGAACAGCAGGTCGGACAAATCCATGCCGGCGATCCGGCGACGGCCACGCTGGTGACCGGTGAAACGGTGCAGGGCAAAGTGCGCTTCGTCGCGGCGAAAGCCGACGACACCACGCGCACCTTCCGCGTCGAGGTGGAGCTGCCCAATCCGGACGCCAAGCTGCGCGACGGCGTGAGCGCCGACATTCACATCCCGGTGCGCCAGGTGATGGCTGCGAAGATCTCGCCCGGCATCCTGGTGCTGGACGATGGCGGCATCGTGGGCGTGCGCACGGTCGTGGCGGGCATTGTCCGCTTCAAGCCGGTGCAGATCATTTCCGACGGACCGGACGGCATGTGGATCGCCGGGCTGCCGAATGGAACGACTGTCATCACAGTGGGCCAGGAGTTCGTCAATGATGGCGAACATGTTGAGGCCGTACGCGCGGGAGCGCACGCATGACACGCATCGTCGATTGGGCCGTCAACAACACCCGCGTCGTTCTGGGGTTGCTGGTGGTTGTCATCATCGCCGGTATCGCGGCGTTCAATTCGATTCCGAAGGAAGCCGATCCCGACATACCAATCCCGGTTATCGCGGTGCAGATCCCCTATCCGGGCATCAGCCCGGAAGACAGCGAGCGCCTGCTCGTCAAGCCGATGGAAACCTATCTGCGCTCCATCCAGGGCCTGAAGGACATCACAGCGCGCGCCTATCAGGGCTTTGCCGTCATCATCATGGAATTCGACGTCAACTTCGACAAGGAGAAGGCGCTCGAAGATGTGCGCGCGCAGGTGGAAACCGCCCGCGCCGAAATTCCGCAGGACGCCAAGCAGCCGATCGTCCAGGAATTCAACACCAGCCTCTTTCCCGTGATCACCGCGGCGCTCTACGGCAATGTGCCGGAGCGCACACTGCTGAAGCTCGGCCGCAACCTGAAGGACCAGCTCAAGCAGATTCCCAGCGTGCTCGACGTTGATATCGGCGGTGAGCGCCAGGAGATGCTGGAGATCGTGATCGATCCCGCGAAGCTGGAAAGCTACGGCATCACCCAGCAGGAAATGTTCAATGCGATCAGCAACAACAACCGGCTGGTCGCGGCAGGATTGATCGATACCGGCCACGGCAGCTTCGCCGTGAAAGTGCCGGGCGTTCTGGAAACCGCGCAGGACGTCCTCACGCTGCCGATCCGCTCGACGCAGGATTCGACGATCATGCTGCAGGACGTGGCGGAGGTGCACCCCACCTTCTACGATCCCACGACCTACGCGATGGTCAACGGTCAGCGCACAATCTCTCTCGACGTCACCAAACGCATCGGCGCCAACATCATCGCCAACAACCAGGCGGTGAAGGATCTGATCAACAAGGCGGCAAAGGCATGGCCGTCAGGCGTCCACGTCACCTACATGTTCGACGAGTCCAAGGACATCCGCGACCAGCTCGGCTCGCTGTCGGACTCCATCATCCTCGCCGTCGTGCTGGTAATGATCATCGTCGTGGCGGCGCTGGGATTGCGTTCGGGCCTCCTTGTCGGCGTCGCCATCCCGACGTCGTTCCTGATGAGCTTCATGGTGCTGAACGGCATCGGCTACACGCTCAATTTCATGATCATGTTCGCGATGCTGCTGGCGGTGGGCATTCTCGTCGATGGCGCGATCATTGTGGTCGAATACGCGGATCGAAAGATGACCGAGGGCCACCCGCCCAAGCTCGCTTTCGAGGAAGCCGCCTGGCGCATGTTCTGGCCCGTGGTCAGCGCGACCATGACCATGATCGGCGCCTTCCTGCCATTGCTTCTGTGGCCCGGCGTTTCCGGCAAGTTCATGAGCTTCTTCCCCATCACGCTTATTATCGTGCTGGGGTCATCGATGATCGTGGCGCTGATCTTCCTGCCTGTGCTTGGCGGCGTGTTCGGCAAGCCGCCGCCGCGCGATGAAGCGCATGAGAAAGCCATCGAGGCCTCCGAGACCGGCGATTGGCGCGAGATCGGCGGCATCACCGGCTGGTACGCCAACCTCGCCGAACGGCTGACACGCTATCCTGGCCGCGTGATCGCGGGCGCCGGCGCCATCGTCGTGGTGGTGATCGGGTTGTTCGTGGTGTTCAACCACGGCGTCGAATTCTTCGTGAACACCGATCCGGATTTCGCCAACGTGCTGGTTTCGGCGCGCGGCAATCTTTCGGCGAACGAGAAGCGCGACATTGTCATGAAGGTCGAGCATATCGTCGCGGGCGTGGACGGCATCGACTCCATCTATGCGACCTCGGGCGGCTCCAACCAATCGACGAACAACCAGGGCGGCGTGCCGGTGGACAATATCGGCCGCATCACGGTGCAGTTGAAAGACTATCGCGAGCGCCGCAAGGGCAACGATATTCTGCAGACCATCCGCGAGCGCACGGCGAACGTTCCTGGCGTACATGTCGAAGTGCGCACGCCGCAAAACGGCCCGCCGACCGGCAAGGACGTCATGATCGACGTTTCGTCGGACGATTATGCGTCCCTTGCGACCGTTACCGCGGCCATCCGCAAGCACTTGGATACGCTGCCCGAACTGCGCGACGTCGAAGACACGCGTCCGCTGCCCGGCATCGAATGGGATCTGCAGATTGACCGCCCGGTGGCCAGCCGCTTCGGTGCGAATGCCCAGACCATCGGCACGGCGGTGCAGCTTGTGACGGACGGCGTGCTTGTCGGCGAATATCGCCCGGACGATTCCGACCAGCAGGTCGATATTCGCGTCCGCTACCCCGAAAGCGCGCGCGGCATCCATGCACTGGACAATGTTCGCATTCCGACGATCAACGGCATGGTGCCGGCCAGCACCTTCGTGACGGTCAAGGCTGCGCAGCAGGTCAATTCGATCGAGCGGGTCGATGGACATCGCGTCTATCACGTCCGCGCCAACATGAAGGTGCAGTGCACCGCGCAGGTGAAGACCGATTGCGTGGCCAACCCGGTTCTGGCGAGCGCGGAAGTCGCGAAGCTGAAGGAATGGCTGCCCAAGCAGAACTTCCCCAGCAGCGTGATGGTGAAGTTCAAGGGCGCGGATGAAGCGCAGAACGAGTCCGGCAACTTCCTGATCGAGGCCGCATTTCTGGCGCTGTTCCTGATCGGTATTGTGCTCCTGGCGCTGTTCAACAGCTTCTACCACACCGGCCTGATCCTGGTGGCGGTGATCCTTGCGATGATCGGTTCGCTGCTCGGCATGGTAGTGATGGGGCAATCCTTCTCCATCATCATGACCGGCACCGGCATGCTCGCGCTGGCCGGCATCGTGGTGAACCATAACATCGTGCTGATCGACACCTTCCACCGCCTGCGCGACGCGGGCATGGAACCGATCGAGGCGGTGGTGCGGTCCAGCGCACAGCGCCTGCGCCCGGTGTTCCTGACCACCATCACCGCCATTGGCGGCCTGATCCCGATGATGGCGGCGGTGGAGATCAACTTCTGGACGCGGCAGGTGACCATCGGCGGCCCGAACGGGTTGATGTGGGTTCAGCTTTCCACGGCCATCGTGTTCGGCCTTGCCTTCTCCAAGATGATCACGCTGGGTCTTGTGCCGGCGATGCTGGCGCTGCCCTACCGGTTGCGCGAGCGCCGGGCGCGCAAGCGCGGCGAAGTCTACAACCACGCGCACGGGATTCCGGACAATGTGGTTGCGGACATGAACCGCCGCCGCGCCGAACGCGAAGCGGCGGAATAGTCACTCGGCGATAACGGGCGTGGCGCGGGCCACGCCCGGCGCGACATCCGGATCGTTCTCGACTTCCTTGAGCTTCTCGCGCGCCGCCGCGGCTTCTTTCTGCTTGTTCCACATCGACGCGTAATGGCCGTTCAGCGCCAGGAGCTGCGAATGACGGCCGCGCTCGATGATCTCGCCGTGATCCAGCACCAGGATCTCATCCGCATCCACGACCGTGGAAAGCCGGTGCGCGATAACGAGAGACGTGCGATTCTTCGAGACTTCCTGCAGCGAGCCCTGAATCTCGCGCTCCGTGCCGGTGTCGAGCGCGCTGGTGGCTTCGTCCAGCAACAGGATCGGGGGATTCTTCAGGATCGTGCGCGCGATGGCCACGCGCTGCTTTTCGCCGCCGGAGAGTTTCAGCCCGCGCTCACCCACCATGGATTCATAGCCCAACGGCAGTTCGCGGATGAACGGATCGATCTGCGCATAACGCGCGGCATCCTTGATTTCGGATTCCGTCGCGCCGATACGGCCGTAAGCGATGTTGTATTTCACGGTATCGTTGAAGAGCACGGTGTCCTGCGGAACGATGCCGATCTTTTCGCGCAGGCTTGATTGCGTGACATCGCGGATGTCCTGCCCGTCGATGGTCACCGATCCGCTCTTGATGTCGTAGAAGCGGTAAAGAATGCGGCTGATCGTCGACTTGCCCGCACCGGACGGCCCGACCACCGCCACCGTCTTGCCGGCCGGCACCGTGAAGCTGATGCCCTTGAGCACGATGCGCGCCGGCTCATAGGCGAACACCACATTGTCGAACTTGATCTCGCCGCCGGTGACGACAAGGGACTTCGCATCTGGCTTGTCCGTCACTTCCTGCGGTTGATGCAGGAGCTTGAACATCGCGTCCATGTCCACCATCGCCTGGGTGATTTCGCGATAGACGGTGCCCAGGAGGTTCAACGGCACATAAAGCTGGATCAGGATCGCGTTCGCGGCGACGAAGAGGCCGACGCTGAATTGCCCGTGGGAAATTCCGACCGCCGTGAGCCACATCACGATGCCCAGACCGACGGCCATGATGAAGGCCTGCCCGGTGTTCAGTATCGAGAGCGACAGCTGCGCCTGGATGGAGGCGCGGGAATATTTCTCCATCGAGACGTCGAAACGCCTCGTCTCATGGCCTTCGTTGTTGAAATACTTCACCGTCTCGTAGTTGAGCAGGCTGTCCACCGCCTTGGTGTTCGCATCCTGATCGGACTGGTTCATGTCGCGGCGGAACTGGATGCGCCAGCGCGTGATGGCGAAGGTGAACCACACATAGGCGATCACCATAATGAAGGTGGCGGCGGCAATCTGCCAGTTCAGCTTCTCCAGAAGGATCGCGGTGTAGAACACCAGCAGCAGGATCGTCGGAAAAATACTGAACAGCGCGAAGGAGAGCAGCGTATCGATGCCCTTCGTGCCGCGCTCGATAACGCGGCTGAGCCCGCCCGTCTTGCGCTCCAGATGAAAGCGCAGCGACAGCGTATGCACATGCGCGAAGGTCGAAACCGCGACTTCGCGCATCGCGTGATACTGCACCTTGGCGAAGACGCCGTCGCGAAGCTGCGCGAAGGCCTGCATCAGGATGCGGGAAACGATGTAGGACGCCGTCATCGACAGCGCGACGCCCAGCGCGATCTGCCCCGGCGTTCCGGCCAACGCATCGACGGCGTGGCCGAAGAACAGCGGCGAATAGCTTGTCGCGCTCGTGGCCAGCACCAGGAACACGATGGACACGACCACGCGGATGCGCAGGTCGGGCCGCCCCTTCGGCCACAGATACGGCATGATCGTCCAGAGCGGGCGGAAGGATGGCGCGCCGTCGCCCTCTTCGGTTATCGGTCTGGCCATCGAATCAGTTTCCCATATTCGCGCCGCCGAAGACGAGGAAACCCAATAGAAGCGCGGCGGCTGCGACGACAGCGAGAACGATCAAAGGGCGTTTCAAACGGAACCTCGGGCGGGCAATATCTCGTTTCTGTTTAGGTATCGTAGCCCTTAGCCGCAATCCCTTTCGCGGCGCCCCCGTCTATGCGAAAGCATCGCCCCCTTAACCCCCGCGAGTCCCATGGACAAACCCCGCCATAGCATCTGCGTTTTCTGCGGTTCCTCCTTCGGCAGCAATCCGGTGTTCGCCGAGGCCGCGCGCGAGACCGGCCGGCTGATCGCTTCCCATGGCTACGACATGGTCTTCGGCGGCGGCGGCGTGGGCCTGATGGGCGAGACCGCGCGGGCGGCGCGCGACGGCGGCGCGAAAGTCACCGGCATTCTTCCCGCATTCCTGCGCGGCCTGGAACCGCCGCTCGCCAGCGGCGAGATCGTCGAGATCGTACCCGACATGGGCGTGCGCAAACGGCGCATGCTGGAGATGAGTGACGGCTTCATCATCCTGCCCGGCGGCATCGGCACGCTGGACGAGTTCTTCGAGGTGATCGTCGAGAAGCAGCTTGGGCAACTGGACAAACCGATTGTCGTTCTCAACCTGAACCATTGCTACGACCCGCTGATCCAGCTTCTCAATCACACCGCAAGCCTGGAATTCGTGCGGCCCGATCTGGAGCATTTGTTCCGCGTCGCGCTGTCGCCGGATCAGGCGATGGCTTATCTCACGCGGGTTTTGGAGTCGAAACCGCCGGCTTCACGCGATTGAAGTAGCTGTCCAGCGACACGATCACCAGCGCTACCCAGACGAAGCCGAAAGCCAGCATATCGGCGCGCGTGAAGACTTCCCCGAAACCCAGCGTCGCCAGCAGCAAGGTGATCGTCGGGTTGAGATATTGCAGGAAGCCCAAGGTCGAAAGCCGGATGCGCCGCACACCGGCGGCAAAAAGCGCGAGCGGCAGCGCCGTCAGCGGGCCGCCCAAAATCAAAAGCGTGCTGACCAGCGCAGGCGTGTGCGGGAACGCCGCAGCTTCATGCGCACCCCAAAAAAAGACCAGCGCCGACGTGATGGGAAACAGAATCCAGGTTTCCACGGTGAGCGCATCCATCGAATCCACATGGGTGGATTTGCGGAAGAAGCCGTAGAAGCCGAACGACAGCGACAAAGAGAGGGCGATCCATGAGAAGTGCCCCAGCATGAAAGACTGGACGACCACCGCCGCAGCGGCCAGCAGGATCGCGATCAGCCGCAGCCGTGAGATGTGTTCGCCCAACAGCAGCACGCCCAGCGCGATCGAGATCAGCGGCGTGATGAAATAGCCGAGGCTCGCCTCCACCAGCTGATGGCTGGCGACCGCGTAAATATAGACCGTCCAGTTGATGCTGATGAGGACACTGGTGAGTGCCAGCGTCGCGATCAGTCGCTTGTTCTTGAACATCGCGAGAAGGTGCGGGATGCGGCGCCGCGCCAGCGCGACACCGGCCACGAACAAGGCCGACCAGAAAATGCGATGAACCGTCAGTTCGAACGCCGGAACCGCCGCCAGCAACCGCCAGTAGATCGGCATCACGCCCCAAAACACATAAGAAAAGCCGGCGAATAATATGCCGGTCATGTCGTCCTTGGCGTGGCTTGGCGTGTTCATGAAAATCTATTTAGCGGCTCACACGCCGAAATCATCGCGGGCAAATATCGTAGCGGCCATGCGCCTAGCGCGCGTGATCGCGAAATAGTTTGTAACAAATCGAGTCCGTCAACGCTTCGAAACTCGCATCCACGATATTGGGCGACACGCCCACGGTGGACCAGCGGTTGCCCTTCCCGTCCGCACTTTCCACCATCACGCGCGTCACGGCCTCCGTGCCGCTCGTGAGGATACGCACCTTGTAATCCACCAGCCGCAGATCGCTTAACGCAGCGGAATACTTGCCGAGATCCTTGCGAAGCGCATCGTCCAGCGCGTTCACCGGACCATTGCCGGTGCCGACATTGTGGAAGATCTCGCCATCGATCTTCAGCTTCACCACCGCCTCGGACACGGTGGCGAACTCGCCCCGCG
Organism: Rhizomicrobium sp.; assembly: GCA_025451875.1. Taxonomy (GTDB): domain Bacteria; phylum Pseudomonadota; class Alphaproteobacteria; order Micropepsales; family Micropepsaceae; genus Rhizomicrobium. The sequence continues at coordinate 6,611 of JANWJQ010000137.1, read as the reverse complement.
CATCGTGGCGGCGCTCCACGATCACCCGGAAGCTTTCGACGTCGAAATAATCCGGCACATCGCCCAGCGCGCGGCGGGCCAGAAGCTCGAAGGACGCTTCCGCGCCATCATAGGCATAGCCCAGGAATTCACGCTGCTTCACATCCTCCAGCAGGCGCGCAACACGCGGATCGTTCGCTTCCACGTCGATCCCGGCATCGGCGAGGCGGGCCATGAGATTGGAACGGCCGGCCTGATCCGACACCAGGATCTTGCGCGCATTGCCGACGCTTTCCGGCGGCACGTGCTCATAAGTGCGCGGATCTTTCGCCACCGCCGAGGAATGCAGGCCGCCTTTGTGCGCGAAGGCGGAGGGGCCGACATAGGCGGCATGGCGGTTCGGCGCGCGGTTCAGGATTTCATCCAGCAGGCGCGACACCGAAACAAGCTCGCGAAGTTGCGCGGCGCTCACGCCGGTTTCGAATTGCGAAGCGAACGGCTCTTTCAACAACAGGTTCGGCAACAGCGAACAGAGATTGGCGTTGCCGCAACGCTCGCCCAAACCGTTGAGCGTTCCCTGAATTTGCCGCGCGCCGCCGCGCACCGCCGCCAGGCTGACCGCGACAGCCTGCTCCGTGTCGTTGTGAGCGTGAATGCCGAGCGCGGCGACGGGCAGTTTCGCCTTCACCGCGGAGACGATGCGATAGACATCTTCCGGCATGGTGCCGCCATTGGTGTCGCACAGCACCAGCCATTTCGCGCCATTGTCGAACGCCGCCTTCAGGCATTGGAGCGCATAATCGGGGTTCGCCTTGTGGCCGTCGAAGAAATGTTCGGCGTCGAACAAAGGCTCGCGGCCCTTCGCGCGCACCGCCGCGATGGATTCGGCGATGTTGTCGATGTTCTCGCTGCGCGGAATCTCCAGCGCCACATCCACCTGAAAATCCCAGGTCTTGCCGACGAGGCAGTTCGCATCCGCTTTCGCATCCAGAACCTGCGCCAGCGACGGATCGTTCTGCGCGCTGCGGCCGGAGCGTTTCGTCATCCCGAAGGCGACGAATTTCGCCGTCCTGAGCGGCGGGCGTTCGGAGAAGAACGCGGTGTCCGTCGGATTCGCCCCTGGCCAGCCGCCCTCGATGTAATCCAGCCCCAGCTTGTCCAGCGCCAGCGCGATCTGGCGCTTGTCCTCCACTGAGAAGTCCACGCCCAGCGTCTGCGCGCCGTCGCGCAGCGTCGTGTCGAAGAGAAAGAGTCTCTCTTTGCTCATCGCCCACCGCCTTCACGGAAAAATAGGCGGCGTTCCAATCGTCCTGCGACGGGGCGACGGCCAGCAAAGCGGGCATATGCCCGTTCGGGTTGACGCCCTGTTTGAGCATGGTGGCGATCACCGCGCAGAGATTGCGCTGTTTGGCGAGCACCAGCCGGATCGCGGCCTTCTGCGCCCGCATCGCGCGGGAGCGGCGGCCATGTTTGAAGCCGTTGCGATTGCCGCGCGGGGCGCCCACCGGCTTCCGCAACATAATTGCGTGACCGGATTCCACCGCCCCCTCCCCCCTCTCCCCCTGTTTGGGGGCGGGCCGCTTGCGCGGTGCGCGCAAAGCCGCCGCGCGGAGCGCGTCGGGGAGGACATCGGAGGTGGTGGGTGTTGTGGTCATTTTGGGAGGATAAGCCCAAAACGAGAACAAAGCAAGAACTATCGAGATCCCATCCTCCCCTTGAGGGAGGGTCGAAACGCGGTTCGCGTTTCGGGGAGGGGCATAGCGCGGAGCCAAGCCCCTCCCCGAAAAATTCCGCGCGCTCGCTTCGCTCGCCGCTCGAATTTTGTCGACCCTCCCTCAAGGGGAGGGTGGAAATACGGCGCAATGCAGCCAGCACGCTCACTTCTTCACCTCCCAGGTCGTGCCCTGCGGGCTGTCCTTGAGCACGATGCCCTGGGCGAGAAGCTCATCGCGGATGCGGTCACTCTCCTTGAAGTCCTTCGCCTTGCGTGCGGCGAGACGCGCTTCGATGGCGCGCTCAATGGCGGCGGTATCGACGGCCTTCTTGCTCTTGAGCGCTTCCGGCTTCACCGAGAACCCCAGCAGCGCGAGACCGCCTGCCAGTTCCTCAGGCCGCGATTTGTGAAGCTCGGCGATCGCGAGCGGCGTGTTGAGATCGTCGGCCAGCGCGGCGAGCAGATCTTCGCCAACATCCGTTCCGGGTATGGGCTCGACGATGTCGTACCATTTCTCCAGCGTGTTCCAGCTTTCGCGCATGCCGGCGACGGTCCAATCCATCGGCTGGCGGTAATGAGAGCGCAGCATGTTGAAGCGCAGCACATCGCCCGGCCAATCGGCGAGCAGCTCGTTGATCGTCACGAAGTTGCCGAGCGATTTCGACATCTTCTCGCCTTCCACGTTCAGGAAGCCGTTGTGCATCCACACCTTCGCGAGCGGATGTTCATGATGCGCGCCTTCGCTTTGCGCGATCTCGTTCTCATGATGCGGGAAGACCAGATCGATGCCGCCGCCATGAATGTCGATGGTGTCGGTGCCCGTGAAGGTCGATTGAATCATCGCCGAGCATTCCAGATGCCAGCCGGGGCGGCCGCGGCCCCAGGGGCTATCCCAGCCCGGCGTGTTCGCGTCCGACGGCTTCCAAAGCACGAAATCCATCGGGTTCTTCTTGTACGGCGCCACGTCCACGCGCGCGCCGGCGATCATGTCGTCGGTCGAGCGGCGCGAAAGCTTGCCGTAATCGGCTTTGGACGAGACATCGAACAGCACATGGCCTGACGCTTCATAGGCGTGACCATTATCGATCAGCGTCTTGGTCATCGCGATCATGGGCGCGATGTTCTCGGTCGCGCGCGGCATGGCGCTCGGCTGCAGGCAGCCCAGCGCCGTCACGTCGTCGCGATAGACACCATAGGTCTCTTCGGTGAGTTCGCGTACCACATCGAGGATCGGCACATTGCGGGTGCCGCGCCGTTCCAGCGCGCGCGCGTTGATCTTGTCGTCGATGTCCGTGATGTTGCGGACGTAGGTGACGTGATCCGGCCCATAGACATGGCGCAGCAGCCGAAACAGCACATCGAACACGATGGCCGGGCGCGCATTGCCGATATGGGCATAGTCGTAAACCGTCGGCCCGCACACATACATGCGCACGTTCTGGGGATCGATCGGCACGAAGTCTTCCTTCGTGCGGGTGAGCGTGTTGTAGAGGCGAAGCGCGGTCATGGCAGTCTTCTTATAACGGTTTGCGGCGCCTCCCACCCTCCCCTTGAGGGAGGGTCGACAATTTGCGGAGCCCTTCGCGTAGCAAATTTCGGGGAGGGGTCTGTGCTCGGCCCCTCCCCGAAGCGCTACGCGCTTCGACCCTCCCTCAAGGGGAGGGTGGTTGGAAAGATCGAGCTTTGTGGATGAGCAACAGGGGTTTCGCGGCGGTCAGCCGCAAATCGAAATCAGACAAATCTGGCGGACAAAATTCACGCCGTTTCCCCTTTGAGCCGGGCGAGCACTCTCGCGCGGCCCATGAGTGGTAGCAGCTTCTTCATTTCCGGTCCACTTTCGCGGGCCGTCAGCGCCAGACGGAGCGGGTGAAAAAGGTCGCGGCCTTTCGCGCCGGTCGCGGCGGAAACGGCCTTTGTCCATGCGCCCCAGGTGCTTTCATCCCATGGCTCGGGCGGCAGAAGGTCTGCGGCTTTTGAGGCAAATGTCGCGTCTTCGATCGCCGGCGTGAGCGGACCCGCGACCAGCACGGCGAGGTCGCTGGCGTCCGCGAGCTTGGCGACGTTCGTCTTGATCGCTTCCCATACCGCTTCGCTTTCCACGCCGAGAACCGAGAGGCGATCCTTCACCGCATCATAAGGCAGCGCGTGGAGCAGCTTGGCGTTGAGGCCGTCCAGCTCCTTCGGATCGAAATGCGCGGGCGCTCGGCCGATCTTGGCGAAATCGAATTCTTCCGCCAGCACATCGAGCGACGGGCGCAATTCGATGGCGTCGGAGGTGCCGGTTTTCGAGAGATAGGAATCCAGCGCCAAGGGCTCGATGCCGTTCTCGCGGATCTCACGCAAAGAGAGCGAGCCGATGCGTTTGGACAGCGCCTCGCCGCCTGAACCGATCAACAGTGGGAAATGCGCGAAGTGCGGGATCGTGGCGCCGAGCGCTTCGAAAATCTCGATCTGCGCGGCGGTGTTGGTGACGTGATCCTCGCCGCGGATGATATGCGTGATCTTGAAGTCGATATCGTCCACCACAGACGGCAGCGTGTAGAGGAAGCGCCCGTCTTCGCGGATGAGCACGGGATCGGAGAGATGCGCGGTGTCGATCTCGACATCGCCGCGCATCAGGTCGTGCCACTTCACCTTGCTCTGCGAGAGCTTGAAGCGCCAATGGGCTTTGCGGCCCTCGCTCTCCAGCTTGGCGCGATCTTCGGCGGTGAGTTTGAGCGCGGCGCGGTCATAGACCGGCGGCTTGTGCGCCGCGATCTGGCGCTTGCGGCGGCGGTCGAGCTCGTCGGCGGTTTCATAGGCCGGATAAAGATGGCCGCTCGCCTTCAACGCTTCGGCCGCGCGGGCATGCGCATCGGCACGCTCGATCTGGCGCGCGAAGATGTCATGCGTCATGCCGAGCCAGGCGAGATCTTCGAGGATCGCCGCTTCATATTCCGGCTTGCTGCGCTCGGTGTCGGTGTCGTCGATACGCAGGAAGAACTTGCCGTGATGCTTCCTCGCGAACAGCCAGTTGAGCATGGCCGTGCGCGCATTGCCGACATGGAGCAGGCCGGTGGGGGATGGGGCGAAGCGGACGATGGTCATAGCCTGTCATCCCCGGCGAGCGGCGCGTAGCGAAGCGAGGGAAGGGGACCCAGGTGGTCACGCTTTCCCGATCTCGAAAAATTCGAACGAAACTTGCCCGTCGAAACCGCGCCTACGGAACCACCTGGATCCCCTTCCCTCAGCGCGCGAAAAGCGCGCTTCGCCGGGGATGACAATCGCGTTCTAAACATCGCGCGCATCTCTGAACGCATTGGTGATGGGATAGCGCCTGTCTCTTCCGAAATTCTTGCGGGTGATCTTCACGCCCGGCGGGGCCTGTCTTCGCTTGTATTCGCTGACATAAAGAAGCTGTTCGATGCGCTTCACCGTGGCGGGGTGGTAGCCCTTGGCGCAGGTGGCTTCGAAGGTCATCTCGTTCTCGACGAGACAGGTGAGAATGCCGTCCAGAATGTCATAGGGCGGCAGCGAATCCTGGTCTTTCTGGTTCGCGCGCAACTCCGCGCTGGGCGGCTTGGTGATGATGCGCTCGGGGATCACACGGGTCTTCGGCCCCAGACCGCCGCGCGGCGCGTTTTCGTTGCGCCAATGCGAGAGCCTGAAGACTTCGGTTTTATAAACATCCTTCAGCACATTGTAGCCGCCGCACATGTCGCCATAGAGCGTGGCATAGCCGACGCTCATCTCGCTCTTGTTGCCGGTGGTCAGCACCATCGGCCCGAACTTGTTGGAGATCGCCATCAGGATCACGCCGCGCGTGCGCGACTGGATGTTTTCTTCCGTGGTGTCGCTGTTCTTGCCGGTGAAGGTCGGCGCCAGCGCCACGGTGAAGGCATCGACCGCGCCTTCGATGGGCACGCTCTCATATTTCACGCCCAGCAGCTTCGCGCATGCTTCCGCGTCGTCGAGCGAGTCCTGCGAGGTGTAGCGCGAGGGTAGCATCACGCAGCGCACGCGATCCGCGCCCAGTGCATCCACCGCGACCGCGGCGCTGATGGCGCTGTCGATGCCGCCGGACAATCCCAGCACCACGCCGGGAAAGCGGTTCTTGTTCACGTAATCGCGCAGGCCCAGCACCATCGCGCTGTAAACGGCGGTGAGATGATCGTCTTCTTTCTCCACCTCGCCCTTCGCGCAGACCCAGCCTTTGTCGGTGCGCGACCAGTCGGTGATGACGATCTTTTCCTGCCACGCGGGCAGCGCCACGGCGAGCGAGGCATCGGCGTTGATGATCATCGACGCGCCGTCGAACACCAGTTCGTCCTGCCCACCGACCTGGTTGAGATAGGCGAGCGGCAAGCCGCTTTCCTTCACACGCGCGACGATGAGATTGAGGCGCTCGTCTTCCTTGCCGGTCTCGAAAGGCGAGCCGTTCGGCACCAGCAATATTTCCGCGCCGGTCTCGCACAGGCATTCGATGACATCCGGTTTCCAGATGTCCTCGCACACCGGCACGCCAATGCGCACGCCGCGAATGTTCAGCGGCCCCGGCATCGGGCCCGGCTCGAACACGCGCTTCTCATCGAACACGCCGTAATTGGGAAGATCGACCTTGAAGGTCTTGGCCTGAACCGTGCCGCCGTCGAGCAGCACGCAGGCATTATGCAGCTTGCCCTCTTCCGCCCATGGCGTACCGATCAGAACGGCGGGGCCGCCGTCGGCGGTGTCCTTCGCGAATTTCTCGACGGCTTCGCGCGCGTCGTCCTGCAGCGCCGGCTTCAGCACGAGATCTTCCGGCGGATAGCCGACGATGTAGAGCTCGGGAAACAGGATCAGGTCCGCGCCCCCCTTCGCCGCTTCCGCGCGCGCCTCTTTCGCCCGGCGCAGATTGCCGGGGATGTCGCCCATCGTCGGATTGAGCTGGGCCAGTGCG
>JANWJQ010000136.1 GCA_025451875.1 Rhizomicrobium sp. | reverse complement strand
TTGCCGAGTACGCGTCCGCCCGCGCCGGTGGGACGGCCTTTGGATTGCAGGCGGATGTCGATCATCGGGTCTTCGATGATGACGCCGACATTAAGACGGTACTGCTGCGCAATGCGCGGATGGGCCACGCGCCACAGGCCTTCGTGCGTTTTGCGCAGCTTCGCGTAACGGTCGTAGCGCTTCAGCGCATAGCCGCCAGTCGCCACGAAATCCACGGCGGCGTCGAAATCCGGTCGCGACAGATTGCGATAGGGCGAGGCGGATTTCACTTCCTTGAAAAGCGCGTCGGCATCGAAGGGCGCGGAACAAGCGACGCCGAGGATATGCTGTGCCAGAACATCCATGCCGCCTTGCCGCAAGGGCTCGCCATCCAGTTCACCCGCCAGCACGGCATCGCGCGCGGCTTCGCACTCCAGCACTTCAAACCGGTTGGATGGCACCAGCATCGCATTGGACGGCTCGTCCAGCCGGTGATTGGCGCGGCCGATGCGCTGCACCAATCGGGCAGCACCTTTCGGCGCGCCGATGCAGATCACCTGATCCACCGCGCCCCAGTCGATCCCCAGATCGAGTGTCGAGGTACAGACCACGCCACGCAACGCGCCGCGCGTCATCGCCGCTTCCACCTTGCGGCGCTGTTCCGGCGCGAGCGAGCCGTGATGCAATGCGATCGGCAGGTTGTCGTCGTTGATGCGCCACAGTTCCTGGAAGGTGCGCTCGGCCTGGCTGCGCGTGTTGACGAACACCAGCGTCGTCGTCGCGCGTTTTATCGCCGCCAGGATTTCCGGCATGGTGTGGCGCGCGAGATGGCCAGCCCACGGCACATAAGACTCAGACGCGAGAATGGAAATCTCCGGCTTGGCGCCGGGTTTGCCGATGACGAGCGCGGACAGCGCCTCAACATTCACCGGTTGCGGCATGAGATAGCGCTGCAACGGTTTCGGATCGGCGACTGTCGCCGACAATCCGATGCGCCGATGCTTCGGCGCGAGTTCCTGCAACCGCGCCAGCCCCAGCGACAACAGATCGCCGCGCTTGGAATTGTGGATGGCGTGAAGCTCATCCAGCACGACGGCCTGCACATTCTCGAAGAAACGCTTGGCGTCTTTCGAGGAGAGCAGCAGCGCGAACTGCTCCGGCGTGGTGAGCAGGATATCCGGCGGCGAATATTTCTGGCGCTGGCGCCGGCCGGCCGGCGTGTCCCCGGTGCGCGTTTCCACGCGGATCGGAAGCCCCATCTCCGCCACCGGCGTTTCGAGATTGCGCGCCACGTCCACGGCCAGCGCCTTCAGCGGCGAGATATAGAGCGTGTGCAGCGCCGCTTTGCGCGCCCGCTTGGGCGTTGCCGCAAGGTCAATCAGGCTGGGCAGGAATCCCGCCAGCGTCTTGCCGCCGCCGGTGGGCGCAATCAGCAATACGGACTCGCCCGCCTGTGCATGCTCGATCAGCGCCAGCTGGTGCGGCCGGGGCGCCCAGCCGCGCGCCGCGAACCAGTCGGCAAAGACAGGCGGGAGCGCCGGGGATGGAAAAAGCGGTTTGAGCATGGACGAACATTAGCAGAACACGCCGCTGCAAGGCGAACATGGTTTTGCTAGCGTGCCGCGGTCAACGCCCAAAGGGGCCTTTCATGTTCCTGCTTGTGAAAAACGTGCTTTCGCCTGCCGAAGTGGACCAGGTGCGCCAGCTGGCGCGCGCCGTGCGCTTCATGGATGGCCGTGTCTCCAACCCCCACAACACCGCCAAGAAGAACCTGCAGGCCGACATGTCCGGGGCGGAGGCGCAGAGGGCCTCCCAGATCGCCGGCGCCGCCATCGCGGCGAATGAAGAGGTACGCAATTTCGCCTTCCCCAAGCGTATCGCCACCCCGCTCCTGTCGCGTTACGAGCCGGGCATGACCTATGGCGCGCATTCGGATGCCGCCTTTCTGCCGCTGCCGACCGGGCCGATGCGCTCGGATGTTTCGGCCACGCTCTTCATCGGCGATCCGGCGACCTATGACGGCGGTGAGCTGCGCATCCATCTCGGCAGCGAGTCCGTGACGATCAAGGGCAATCCGGGCGAGATGATCGTCTATCCCTCGAACACCTTGCATGAAGTGGTGCCGGTCACGCGCGGCGAGCGGCTCGCCTTCTTCACTTTCATGGAAAGCGTCATCCCCGACCACGTCCAGCGCGAGCTTCTCTACACGCTCAACGAAGTTTACGCGCTCGAAGGGCTGAAGATGGATTGGGAAAACCGCACAAGACTGCAATATGTCAGCAACAGCCTTCACCGCATCTGGGCCAAATAGGAGTTTGCCATGGAATTGATGTTCAAAAAGGATTTGCTGAAAGGCAAACGCATCCTCGTCACCGGCGGCGGCACGGGGCTCGGCGAAGTGATGGCGGAAGCTTACGCCCAACTCGGCGCGACGGTTTATATCTGCGGCCGCCGTTTTCAGGTTCTGGAAGAAACCGCCAAGCGCATTTCCGGTGAGACCGGATCGAAGGTTGTCGCCAAGGCCCTCGATATCCGCGTTCCCGAGGCGGTGGAAGACGTCGTCGCCGATGTCTGGGCCGATGGCGGACCGCTCACCGGTCTTGTGAACAACGCGGCGGGCAATTTCATCAGCCGCACGAAGGATCTTTCGCCGCGCGGATTTAACGCCATCGCCGACATCGTTTTTCGCGGCTCGTTCTATGTCACGCTCGCTTGCGGCAAGCGCTGGATCGAGGGCGGCGACAAGGGCAGCGTGATCTCGATCCTGACGACATGGATCTGGAACGGCGGGCCGTTCACCGTGCCGTCCGCCATGTCGAAGGCGGGGCTCAACATCATGACCAAATCATTGGCGACAGAGTGGGGCCCGAACGGAATCCGTTTGAACGCCATCGCGCCGGGGCCGTTCCCAACCAAGGGCGCGTGGGATCGCCTCTCGCCGCAATCGGCCAATCGCGGTGAATCCCGCAATCCGATCCCGATGGGGCGCAATGGCGAGATGCCGGAGCTTGCCAATCTCGCCGTGTTCCTGATGGCCGATGGTTGCGATTATCTCACCGGACAAACCATCGCGATCGATGGCGCCATGCATTTGGCGTCGGGTGGAAATTTCGCGGCGCTTTCGGCGCTCGGCGATGCGGATTGGGAGAAAATTCGCGGCGAAGTGAAATCGGCAAACGAGAAGGATAAAGCGAAACGCGCGGTATGATTGTTGCGCGATTCCGCGATTGACTCTCCCATGCGGCAGGCAGAAGCTTTCGCAAAGAGCCAACCCAACAGGGAGGTTCCGCATGGAAGAAACTCCGCCGGGCATAAGTCCCGGGCTCTGTCTCTGACAGAGCTACGGCCGGTGTGTAACGGCTCCGGCCGCCGCCCCAAAATTGAAACGACGTAAAGGCGAGAGTGATCTCGCACAAATCTTCTTATAAGCAGAAGGAAGTTCAGCTTCCCGAACATAGAAGCCCCGCCTCAAACGAGGCGGGGTTTTCTTTTTTGGCCGCACCGCGACGTTTGCGGCGAAGCACCGAATCGTGACGCAGTAACGCGTTCGATTCGGGAATGCGCATGAATCGCAAGGAATGGAACAATCTCGCCGGGACATTCGAGAAGAATGTCTGCGATATCTCCCGCGAAGAAACCGCCGATCAGATCAAACGCTATGTCGCGCGCGCGAAAATTCCCAAGCGGGGCGGTGTGCTGGTCGATATGGGTTGCGGCATCGGAACCTTCATCCTGCAATATGGCCATCGCTTCGCGGAAATCGTCGGCGTGGAATATGCCTCCAGCATCATTGCACGCGCCAAGAAGCGGTGCGCCGATGTGGCGGGCGTGACCTGGCACACCGCCGGCGTCGAAGCGGCGGGAAAGCGCATCGGGCCGCGGGCCGATCTGACGGTCTGCATGAATGTGATCACCGTTCCGAGCGCCGCCAAGCGCCGCGCCATGTGGGATGGCATCGCGGCCGTGACCAAGCACGGCGGACATGCGCTGGTCGTGGTGGCGTCCATCGAAGCCGAACGCATGATCGAGAAACTACTCGACGAAGAACCGGCCGACCATGCCAATGGCCTCGTCGATCATGATGGAGCACTGCAAAAGCATTTCGCGCGCGATGAACTGAACCAGGATTTTTCGCGTGCCGGTTTTGCCGTGAAGAAGATCGGAAAAGCTTTTTACCCGTGGTCCAAGGAAGGCCTGCGTTCCACGCCCAAGCTGCGCGCCAACCCACCTTGGGATTGGGTGGCGTTGGCGGAGCGCGTTTAGGCCACGCGGCCGGAATTGGTCCCGTCGGCGACCTTCCGCGCGCCGCGCCAGATTTCGTAGCGCTCGTAAGAGACATTGTTGATGGCATCTGCGCGTTCGCGCGCCTCGTGCACGCTGTTGCATACCGTCAGATGGATCAGGATGGTGCTTCCGTCTTCGGCCATGAGGCGGATTTCAAAGGTCTGCATTGCAGATCCGGTCTCGCGGTTTGCGGTCAACCGATAAGCCGCTCAAATTCCGCTTCCGGCACGCCGTAGAAGTGCCCGGCGATCTTTTCGATCGCCTTGCGGTCGGCCACCGTGAGGCTGCCGCGCCGCGCAGCGATGAAGCCCTTCTTCTCAAGCGCATCGAGCGCCACGGTGACGCTGGCGCGGCGGACGCCGAGCATAACGGCAAGAAATTCATGCGTGATCGCGACATCGTCCGCGACGGTGCGGTCATGCGCCATCAGAATCCAGCGTGCGAGACGCTGTTCCAGCTTGGCGCGGCCGTTCGCCACCGCGGTCTGCGCGATCTGCGTGGTGAACACATGCCCGAAACGCAGCAACAGGTCGCGCAGGCTTTCATTTTGCAGCAGCACTTTGCGCAGCGCATCCGCTTCGATGCGAAGCGCCTCGCCTTCGACCTGCACATAGGTGGAATTTGGCGAACGCCGGTCGCCCATCAGAACGGTGAGGCCCGAAACGCCTTCGCAGCCGATCAGGCCAACTTCGATGCGTTCGTCGCGGCCGCACACGGCCACAACCGATGCGATGGCGGTTTCCGGGAAATAGACATACTCCACGGTCCTGTTCGGCGCTTCGAGCACGCGCCTCTTCTCCAGCTGAACGGACTGCAGCTGCGTCTCAAGCAAATTCAGATCGGCGGGCAAAAGCGCCGCAAGAAGACGGTTGCGATGTTTCTTCATGTATTTGGTCGAGAGCTTCTATTTTCCGTCAGACAATAGAAGGCCGAAATTCACCCCAACGATTGCGAGTTACGAATCTCTCCCGCTGTCGTTGTCTCAATCTAGACGGAATAAGCTGTCTTCCTACGGTTTTCTCAGTACGGAAACGTACGGTAGCATCGATCCGTTCCCATACACGCAGATGGCAATGCCGCGGCGAAAATGTGTCCGCCGCGCGCCGAGAAAATCCGTATGCGGAATAACTTAACTGAACGCCTGCAAACCTGTCATGGCGCGACCCATGATGAGGGCATGCACATCATGCGTACCCTCATAGGTGTTCACCGCTTCCAGGTTCAGCACGTGGCGGATGACGCCATATTCGTCCGACACGCCGTTGCCGCCATGCATGTCGCGCGCTTCGCGGGCGATGGCGAGCGCTTTGCCGCAGTTGTTGCGCTTCAGGAGCGAAATCGCCGGCGGCGCGGCGCGGCCGGAATCCATCAAGCGGCCGAGATGCAATGCACCGGCAAGGCCGAGCGTGATCTCGGTCTGCATATCCGCAAGCTTCTTCTGGATGAGCTGGTTGGCGGCAAGCGGGCGGCCAAACTGTTTGCGGTCCATCGTGTATTGCCGTGCAGCGTGCCAGCAGAACTCGGCGGCTCCCATCGCGCCCCAGGCGATGCCGTAGCGCGCACGGTTAAGGCAGCCGAACGGGCCGGAAAGCCCGCGCACGTTCGGCAGCAACGCGGATTCCGGCACGATGCAATCTTCCAGAACGATCTCGCCCGTCACCGAGGCGCGCAACGAGAACTTGCCTTCGATCTTCGGCGTGGAGAAACCCTTCGTGCCGCGCTCAACGACAAAGCCGCGAATGTCACCGTCCAGCTTCGCCCACACCACCGCAACATCGGCGATCGGCGAATTGGTGATCCACATCTTTGCGCCGTTGAGGCGATAGCCGTTCGCGTCCTTCGTCGCCTTCGTCTTCATACCGCCGGGATCGGAACCGAAATCCGGCTCGGTCAATCCGAAGCAGCCGACAAATTCGCCGCTCGCCAGCTTTGGCAGATAGCGCATGCGTTGCTCTTCGCTGCCGTAAGCGAAGATCGGATGCATGACAAGCGAGTTCTGCACGCTCATCGCCGAGCGGTAGCCGCTGTCCACGCGCTCCACTTCGCGCGCGACGAGGCCGTAGCAGGTGTAGTTCATGTCGCCGCCGCCATATTGCTCCGGCAGGGTGAGGCCGAGGAAACCCATCGCGCCCATCTCGGTCATGATGGCGCGGTCGAAGGTCTCATTGCGGAAACCCATCTTCACGCGCGAGGCGAGCTTGTCCTGGCAATAGTCGCGTGCGCTGTCACGCACCATGCGTTCCTGCTCGGACAGTTCTTCGCTCAGCAAAAGCGGATCGGTCCAGTCGAACGGATTGGATTCCAGTTTGGCGGGGGCGTGGGAAGATTTCGCGGCGGCGCTCATGAGATCACTCTTTGAAGAAGTCCAGAACGGCGGCCTTATAGACCTTATCGCCCACCGCCGTCATGTGATCGCGATTTGGCACGGTGACCGCGCGCCCGTTGCCAAATGCCGCAGCAAGCGGCCCGGGCGGACCGGTCAGAACGTCCTTCTCGCCGCAAACCACCAGAACCGGGCGCTTGGAATGGGCCAGTTGATCGCGCGTAAAGACATCGCGGCTGCCGCGCATGCAGGCCGCGAGCGCGCGGCGGTCTTTGCCAGCCTGATCGGCGAAGGCCCGGAAATCGCGCGCCGTCTTGCTGGTGATGGTCGAGGGATCGTCCACCAGCAGCGCATCCGCGACCGCAGACCGGCGCTGCGGATCGGCCACCGCGCCTTCCGCGGCATTGATGTCGAGATAACTTGCACCCACGCCTGCGATGACGACTTTGGTGAAGCGCTCCGGATGGCGCAGCAACAGCGACATGCTGATATAGCCGCCCATCGAATAACCCATCAGCAAAGTCTCATCGATGCCTGCGGCCCGCATGACGGTCAGCACATCATCCGCCATGATCTCATGGCTGTAGGATGCGGGATCGTAAGGCTTGTCGCTTTCACCATGGCCGCGATTGTCCAGCGCGATCACTTTGAAGCCCACGCCCGCGAGCGTGTCGTACCAGCCGGGATTCTTCCAGTTCTGCTTGCGATCCGAAGCGAAGCCATGCACCAGCATGACGGGCGAACCCTCGCCCACCACGTCATAAGCGAGCTTCACGCCGTCTTTTGCGGTTGCGAATTGCGTCATGCGCACATCCAAAATGTCCAATCGGACGGACCTTCGCAAAGCGCCCCGCGCCTGTCTATGATGCCGCGACGCCATTTCCGCGAGAGTCCCAAATGAACATGTCCCTGGAACAGTTGAAAAAAGACGTCTGCGCCGCCATCGACGGCATGAAGGCGGAGCTGCTGGAACTAAGCCACAGCATCCATCAGGAGCCGGAGCTGGCGCTGCAGGAATTCAAGTCCGCGGAGAAGCTTGCCAAGGCGACCGAACATCACGACCTGAAAGTGCAACGCGAATCCTACGGCCTGAAGACGGCCTATGTTTCGGAATTCGGCGACAAGGGACCGAACATCGCGATCCTTTCCGAATATGATGCTCTCCCCGGCATCGGCCACGCCTGTGGGCACAACATCATCGCGACATCCGGATTGGGTGCTGCCTTGGGCCTTGCGAAACTGAACGGCCGTTTGCCCGGCCGGGTTCGCTATCTGGGCACGCCGGCGGAAGAACGCTTCGGCGGCAAGGAAATCATCGCGCGCGAAGGCGCGTTCGAGAAAGTGGATGCGGCGATGATGATCCATCCCGCGAACATGAACCTGATGACGATGCCCTGCATCGCGATCTCGGAAGTGGAAGTCACATACCACGGCCGCGCCGCGCATGCCGCCGCCATGCCCTATCGCGGATTGAACGCGCTGGACGCCGTGGTGCAGGCCTATCAATCCATCGCGCAGCTGCGCCAGCACATCAAGAACAGCGAACGCATCCACGGCATCATCACCGAAGGCGGGTTGGCGCCGAATATCGTGCCGGAACGCGCCGCGTGCCGCTTCTATGTGCGCGCTGTCGATGTGCATGAACTTGCGCATCTCAAAGCACGCGTACAGGCCTGCTTCGAAGGCGCGGCGATTGCCACCGGCTGCAAGGTGGCAACCAAATGGGGCGCGTCCGACTATCTCGACATGAAGACCAACTGGGCCATGGCGCAGGCTTATGAAGACAACGCCACGGCGCTGGGCCGCGAATTCTTTCCGATGAAAGATGTGCCGCCGGGTTTCGCCGGCTCGACCGACATGGGCAATGTCAGCCATCGCGTGCCGTCGATCCATCCCATGCTCGCCGTCGCGCCATCCAACGTGATCATCCACAACGCCGAGTTCGCAAAATGGGCGGGATCGGACAAGGGCGATCTTGCGGTGCTCGACGGCGCCAAGTCACTTGCGATGACGGCGCTCGATTTGATGATGACGCCACGCCTTCTGGAGACCGCGAAGAAGGATTTTGAGGCGACAAAGGAATTGTCCCAGACCGCGCTGGCGGCGCTGCACGATCCCGTGGTCGATCATGTGCCGCATGCACATGGCTGCGGGTGCGCCTAAAATGAATCTTTGGCTCCTCATCGCCGCGATCAATGGCGCGCTCGCGGTGGCCTTCGGGGCATTCGGCGCGCATGGCTTGCAGGGGCGAATCGATGCGCATGCCATCGAGGTTTTCGAGACCGGCGCGCGCTATCATATGTATCACGCACTCGCGATAGGATTGGCCGCGCTGGCCGTCCGCAGCGGCGCTGCGTCAACGCCCGCTTCCGTGGCGGCAGGATTCTTTCTGGCGGGAATCGTTTTGTTTTCCGGCTCGCTTTATCTGCTGGCGCTTACCGGCGTGCGAAGTCTAGGCTTTGTGACACCGTTCGGGGGGCTGGCGTTCCTGGTGGGCTGGATCGCACTGGCTTGGGCGGCAACGAAAGTTGCGTAGATGCGCAAAGAGAAGATTCTTGTCGCGGGTGCAGGCATCGCGGGGCTTGGTGCGGCGCTCGCACTGAGCGGCGAAACGCGTGACGTCGTTTTCGTCGATCGCGATCCGCCGCCGCCCGATACATCGCCCGAAGAAGCCTTCACGCATT